>RGMU01000190.1 GCA_010021705.1 Chitinophagia bacterium
ACATTACCACACATATAAATATAAGCATAATCCGTTTCTACTCTTTATTGCCACTTTAGGCATATTCTCCTATGTTCTCAAGCCTCCTCCTCAAGTCTATTTAAGGTATGGACGCAAAGAAGCAAGATGTGTAGGTCTTAATGGCACTCAGGAGGTATAGTTCTTATTGGCGCAGGTGAACTCTATTTTTTTGGCGCAGGTGATATTTTGTATTTCTATATCTATTTATCCCCGAAGCTGTGTCAACGGAAGTAGTATTTAATGCAACTGTTTGGAAATCAGGTTTCATTTCGCTCAAACCTTTCAAAATAATGTCATCAGGAGTAAGTTTTGGGGCGGATGTTCCTTGTAGCTGATTGAGTAATTTAAAAAAATTCTCATCATACAATCCTGAAATTTCTTTCGCTTTTGCGTCTAGTTCAGAAAATTCATATACAGGAGTAACTTGTTCCGGTAGTACTATTGGATCTACAGGTTGTTGTGGTAAGAATTGGTCCATTGGTTTATTTTGCGCAAACCCTATGCTTGCAGAAATGGATAGCACGAATAGTAATAATAAATTTCTCATGTAAAAATATTTTGTACCACAAAGATAGTCACTACGTAATCAAATATCAAATACCGTGCCAAAGATAAACAGCCGCTATAATATTTTCTCACTAATTTTCGTTATTTTGCAACATGAATGGGAGTGCCACACGCAAGTTTTTTTTGATTAGTTGCTTTTTGTGCTGTTTGTTAGCAGGGGCGGGTTTGCAGGCGCAAACCGCTGTTGTAAGGGGAGTGGTAACAGATGCTGCCGGTAAGGGTATAGAGCAAGCAGTGGTGGCAGTGCAAACCACCGGATTGGGCACGCAATGCAGCCCCACGGGGGCTTATACGCTTGAAGTGCCTTGTACCGACAACACCATAAATTTGGTGTATTACCTTGCAGGGTATAAAATGCAAATAAAGCGCGTTAAAATTAAGGAGGGAGATACTACCCTACTTAATGTAATGCTTCAAGTGGCAGACAATGTGGGCACGGAGGTGATAGTGGTAGAAAAAAATGCACGCAATGTGCCGGGCTTAATTCAATTAGATGTGTCTAAAATACCCTATCGCCCTGATGCCGTTGGGGGGGTGGAAGGCATTATTAAGTCTTATGTAGGTACAAACAATGAGTTAACGTCTCAATACAGTGTGCGGGGTGGGAATTTTGATGAGAATTTGGTTTATGTTAATGATTTTGAAATTTACCGTCCTTTTTTGGTGCGCACCGGACAGCAAGAGGGGCTTAGCTTTGTAAACAGCGACTTGGTAGCGAATGTGCAGTTTTCGGTAGGTGGCTTTCAGGCAAAGTATGGCGATAAAATGAGCAGTGTGTTAGACGTTAGCTACAAGCGTCCTAAAAAAACGTCTGCCTCCGTAATGCTAAGCCTATTGGGTGCTAATGTGCATGTGGAGGGCATTAGCAAAAACAAACGCTTTACCTACCTTATAGGGGCACGGCAAAAGTCTAATCAGTATATTTTGCAGGCACAGCCCACCAAGGGGGTGTATAATCCTTCGTTTACCGATTTGCAAGCATTGCTTAACTATAAAATAAGCAAAAGTTGGGAAATGGAAGTGATAGGCAATTATGCCCGCAACCGATTTACGTTTTTCCCCGAAACGCGGGTGTCCAGCTTTGGCTTTTTAAACCAAGCCTATCAGCTTAATGTATATTATGCAGGCGCAGAGTATGACCAATTTGACTCTCGCTTTGCAGGCATATCATTCAGCCACCACAAAACGGGTTCGCTGTGGAAATGGAAATTTTTGGCATCGGGCTTTCAAACCAATGAATATGAAACTTATGATATTGGAGGCGAATACCTTTTTGGAGAACTGCAAACAGATAAAGGAAAATCTAATTTTGGGCAAATAAAAACCTATTTAGGCACGGGCTATATTCATAATTTTGCGCGAAATTACCTTACCGTTAATGTGGGCAATATGGGCTTTAAAGGCAACTATGACGGTGGTAGGCACTATATTCAATTAGGCACAACAGCCACTGCCACCCTTATAGACGATGCCCTACATGAATGGGAACGCCGCGACTCGGCAGCCTTTAATCAGCCCTATAACCCCAATGAACTGCGGCTGTCTTACTTTTTTCACTCTTCTGCCTCGTTTCAATATACCCGCATAGCGGGCTATGTGCAAGACAACATACGGCTTGACAGCGCGGGCAGGTTGACCGCTAATGCCGGCATACGCTACAACTACAGCTTGCTGAATAACGAACTGCTAATAAGTCCCCGCCTGCAAATGTCATGGAAGCCGAGAGTTAAAAATGACATTATCTATAAGTTTGCTACCGGTGTTTACGGGCAGCCCCCCTTTTACAGAGAAATGCGCGACTTGAACGGCAATGTGAACAAAGAACTTAAAGCCCAAAAGTCATGGCAAACAGTATTGGGTGCTGACGTTAATTTTAAGTTTAACAAAAGAGACTTTAAAACTACCGTAGAAGTGTATTACAAACATTTATGGGACAGCGACCCCTACTTTTACGATAATGTGCGCATACGCTATACCGGTAAAAACAACGCTATTGGCAGCATATACGGCATAGAAGCGCGCCTGTTTGGCGAATTGGTAAAAGATGCTACTTCATGGATAAGCATTGGCGTGCTGAAGGCACAGCAAAAGATTATAGACAGCCCGTCTATTGACGGGTATAACAACTACTTTCCGCTACCGTCTGACCAACGGTTTATGCTTGGCATGTATTTTGAAGATTATTTAAGAAAGCGCAAAAACTATAAAGCCCACATCAACCTGATGTATAGCACCGGACTGCCCGTTGGTCCGCCCACCGGCAAACTTTATCAAAACTCCCTTCGCTTGCCTGACTATAAGCGTGTGGATATTGGCTTTTCTGCCATGCTTTTGAATGCAGAAAAGAAAAAATATAAGGGGAAAAAAGGGTTAAAATATTTTCGCAGTATTTGGGCAAGTTTAGAAGTTTTTAACCTTTTAAGCATACAAAATACCCTTTCTTACACGTGGATTCAGGATAATAGCACCAATAACCGCTATGCAGTGCCTAATAGGCTTACCACGCGCCTGATAAATCTAAAGACGCTCATCAACCTGTAATTGGTATTCACCATGTTTTTTTAGTACTTTTGGTTCTTACTAAAAAACAATGCCGTAATGAAAAAAATTATCATTTACCTACTCTGCTTAACCTCTGCTCAAACTGCTATGGCTCAAAAAATAAAAGCCGATAAAATGAAATATCCCGATACGAAAAAGGGTTCGCAAACCGACAACTATTTTGGCAAAAAAGTAGCTGACCCCTACCGTTGGTTAGAAGATGACCGGTCTGCCGACACCAAAGCATGGGTAGAAGCGCAAAACAAAGTTACATACAGCTATTTAGATAAAATTCCTTTCAGAAATGCTATAAAAGAACGGCTTAAAGAGCTATGGAACTACGAAAAATTTTCTGCTCCGTTCCGCGAAGGCGACTACACCTATTATTACAAAAATGACGGCTTGCAAAACCAATATGTGCTTTACTGCCAAAGAGGCACAACGCCACCGGAAGTATTTTTAGACCCCAACAAGCTATCGTCAGACGGTACAAGCTCGCTGCAAGGCATTGAATTTTCAAAAGACGGCATGTATGCAGCCTGCCAAATATCGGAGGGAGGTTCAGATTGGCGGAAAGTATTTGTGATTAACAGCCAAACCAAAGAAAAGGTGGGCGATACGCTGATTGACATAAAATTTAGCGGGCTGTCATGGTATCAAAACGAAGGTTTTTACTACAGCAGCTACGATAAGCCCAAAGGTAGTGAACTATCTGCCAAAACAGAGGTGCATAAGCTCTACTACCATAAATTAGGCACACCCCAAAGCGAAGATAAACTGATTTTTGGCGGTGAAGCCAT
>RGMU01000020.1 GCA_010021705.1 Chitinophagia bacterium
GGCGACAATTTAGAAGTATTACGTAAATACATTCCACCGGAAAGTATAGACCTGTGCTACATTGACCCACCGTTTAACAGTAAGCGCAACTATAACCAAATATACAATAACATTGGCACGGAAGATAAAGCGCAGGCACAGGCATTTACCGATACTTGGACTTGGGACGATGTAGCCGTAGCAGCGTATAATGATATTGTATCCGGCACTAACCCCGTTTACACCAAAAAATGCGTAGAACTGATAAGGGGGCTGTTTGTGATATTGGAGGCGGGTTCGCTTATGGCATATTTGGTAAGCATGACGCAACGCATAGCTGAAATATACCGAGTGCTAAAGCCAACCGGTAGCTTTTACTTGCACTGCGACCCTACTGCCAGCCACTACCTAAAATTGGTATTAGACGCTATATTTTGCATGGGAGGCGGTGAATACAAAAATGAAATTGTGTGGAGACGGCATTACAGCCACAATGACGGAAACAAATTTGGTTGCATACATGATGTAATACTATACTATACCAAATCTAATAGCTATTTATTTAACAGGCAATTTTTGGCTTATGATACAACTTATATCACCAAAAATTATAACCTTACAGACCCTGCTACCGGCAAAAAATACCGCTCCGTATCCATGAACGCAGCAGGGCAGGGCGAAGCTAAATATTTTGGCGATAAATTGCTTCATCCGCCTAAAGGCACTCACTGGCGTTGGAATCAAGACCGGATTAATGAAGCTATCAAAAATAACATTATCTATTTTACCAAAACCGGTGTGCCGCGTTACAAGCAATTTTTGGAAGATATGCAAGGCGTGCCGGTGCAAGATGTATGGACTGATTTTTATGGGCTCTCTTCCCATGATAAAGAACGCCTTGGTTACTCCACCCAAAAGCCCGAAGCGTTGTTAGAGCGCATTATCAAAGCCAGCAGCAACGAAGGCGATACGGTTTTAGATGCCTATTGTGGGTGCGGCACTACCATTGCGGTAGCGCAACGGCTAAACCGGAATTGGATAGGAGTTGACATTACCTATCAAAGCATTTCTGTTATCTTAAAGCGACTAACAGAGACTTTTGGCAATGAACTGTTAAACAATATTACCCTATCCGGCATACCCAAAGATAAAGAAGCAGCTAAAGCCTTAGCCCTTAAAAAAGATGACCGTGTGCGCAAAGAATTTGAAAAGTGGGCTGTGCTTACTTATTCCAATAATAAGGCAATGATTAATGAAAAAAAGGGCGCAGATGGTGGCATAGACGGCACGGCATACATCTTAACCGGCAGCGTAAACAGAGCTAACGAACACAAAGACGTTATATTTTCCGTGAAAAGCGGAAAAGTTGGTGTGGACATGATACGGGCTTTTGATAGTGTAATCAATACCAATCCTAACACCGCTATGGGCATCTTCATTACCTTAGAAGAACCCACCAAGCCTATGCTTCAATTAGCCAAAAGCGCAGGCATATTCACCAATCCGCTAACCGGACAGCAATACCCTAAATTAGCCATTGTTACCATTGACGCTATCATTAAAGGAGAGCGATTAGAACTCCCTCAAGCGGTACAAGTGCTTAAAGAAGCCGGCAAGCAAAAGGATAAAGGCAAGGAGTTGGGGTTTTAATAGCACAAAGGCACGGAAAACAACGCGCAGGTATTTACCAATTTCGCTTAGCTACACCTTTTGCGGTCTTTGGTATATGGCTATGCCCCAATGGTCTATTTGTTGCTTCAGCAGCGGGTCTTTAATGGTGCTGTAATGCGTGATGTCAATATGGTAGGGTATGGGCAATTCTTCATTCACCTGCTCGCTTAGGCGGTGCAAGTGTTTTAATGTAAAATTCTCCCCTTTTACGGCTAAGTCTATGTCGCTGCCCGGTGAGTATTTGCCTTTTGCCCTGCTACCAAAAAGCAGCACGGTATCTATTTCAGGCATTGCCGCTATGGCTGATAGTATAAGATTATAGCTCCGCTGCGAAATACCCCCTATAGTTACTTCTGTAAGGTTTTCATTTTTGTACATAAACGGTTTATTGTATCGGCATATTCATCTCTTATGTTGTGATAAATTTTGGTTATCTCTTCTTCACTGTATAGGTGGACTATGCTATTGCGGGCAGCCAACATTTCCATCCATGCATCACCATCGGCTAAGAGATTTATGGCAAAGCCTTGCTTTAACACTTCCCGTGGCGATTTAACGTCAAAGCCTTCGGCATTCAGATAGTCTTTAAGGGTTTTCCATGCCAACTCAAATGTAAGCTGATAAAACTGTACCGCACCGGCAAGCTCTATCGGTGTTACCGTTGCAAGGTCTTTCACCGTCTGCAGCCGTTGATTGGCTTTTTCAAAGCTCATTAACCTTAATTGCCACCTTTGTAGTTCCATGATGCTGCTTTAACCCGTTGCAAAGGTACAATTAAATGGTAGCTTTGAACAAATATATCTTCTACCTATCGCCTGCCAACAGGCTACCTATGCCACCTAATATACTGCCTTCTTCTTTGGTGCCTTTGCTTTGGTATAGCACGCGGTGGGCAAGCCGGTTGAACGGTAGCGTTTGTAGCCACACCTTGCCCGGACCGCGCAAAGTGGCAAAAAACATACCTTCACCACCAAACAGCGTGTTTCTTATACCGCCTATCATTTGAATGTCAAAATGCACGGACGGCGTAAAACCCACCACGCAGCCGGTATCTACCTTCAACACCTCGCCGGGTGCTAAGTCTTTGGCAAACACATGCCCGCAGGCGTGCACAAATGCCATGCCATCACCTTCTAACTTTTGCATAATAAACCCTTCACCGCCAAACAGCCCCGCTCCTAATTTCTTTTGAAATTCTATGCCTATGCTTACGCCTTTGGCAGCGCACAAAAAGGCATCTTTTTGGCATATCACCTTGCCGGCAAGAGTGTTTAGGTTGATAGGAATTATTTTACCCGGATAGGGTGCCGCAAACGAAACGTGCTTTTTGCCCGCGCCCACATTGGTAAATGCAGTCATAAACAGGCTTTCGCCTACAAGCACGCGCTTGCCGGCATTATAAAGCATGTTCATAAACCCGCCCCCTTGTTGGCTACCGTCTCCCATCAGGGTTTCCATTTGAATGCCGTCATCCATCATCATAAAGCTGCCCGGCTCGGCTATAACGGTTTCTTTCGGGTCAAGCTCCACCTCTACATATTGCATTTCAGACCCGTATATACGGTAGTCTATTTCGTGATTGCGCATAATCTTCTTTTTTACACAACAAAGATATGCCTATCACACACAATATTTTGAAGGGTGGAATGTTAAAAAATAGACGAGTAGGGCAACCCGCTAAAATTGTTTTCCGAAAACGATGTGGCTATTGTCAAATATGCCGGCAATACATATTCTGTTGCCTTATGCGCAACACATCTAATTGATATACTTTCGTGCTTTACTTCATCAAAGCTTATTAGCACCAATTCTTTTTTTATTTCAGGGTGTTTTTCTCTAACAACACCTTCTACAGCCCCCTCAAAACTTTTAATAAGCTCCGCTATTTCAGATGCTTTTACATCTGAAGGTTTTATATTATCGCCTTCAAATTTGAGTTCTATAGATGCGGTATCTGTCATTGGTTTGATGATAAATATATTATAAAATAAGGCAATTTTGAACCGATGGTGGGTCAAAGTTACGTTATTTTTTGCCAAATTAGGCTGATTTTCAGTAAATAAGGGCTAAACTGAAACAATTATTTCAGAGCTATTGGTGAGGATAGCTATCATGGAGCTTATACCTAAAAAAAGCTACCTTATGTAGGTAGCTTAATTATAAATAAGGGGGAGAGAGGTAATTTTAATTCATTGGCGTAGGCGAAACGTAGCTGGCAGATATAATGCCGTTTACAAAGTGCACGCCTGCAAGTGATTCTATGGTGTTTATGTCCACTTTATGCAACTCTAATTTGTCTTTAGGGTTAAAGGGTTCTATGTTGTGAAACTCGTAGCAAAGGTATTCGTCTGTGCTGGGAATGTATATCACTTTCCAACAGTATTCGGGCACAATAATGTTGTTGTCTGCGCCAATAATCCAGTTCCTGCCAATGGTGCCGGCAAACACTTTAATTTTTTTGTACTTTTTGGCTTTTACGCGCTCTTTGTCTTGTAGTTTTAACCATAGGGTTTTATACAAGTTTTTAGGCATGGGCATTACGTTGGTAAAGTAAAAACTTTCACGATAGGCATCTTTATCGCAAGTGTTTTCATCAGGCGACATCATTTGCGCATGGTCAAACTCTGTGGCTTCATAGTCCTTTTTAAGGTCGGTATATTCCGGAAGCTGTGGGTCTGTGGCAAGGCGAATGCCGTTTTCGCCTTTTTGTTTGCTACAGTTAAACAATTCAGGCGTTAGGGTATAAACCACCAACACGGGCAAGTGCTGTGATTTAGAATAATAAGAAGTAAAATTTTGGTTTCTTATTTTTACTATATCCTGCCCGTAAGCCATGCTTGACATGCAGCATAGCAACAATAATGCCCAATGAGAAACAGCCTTTAATCCTTGCTTTTGCATATATTCTTTTTGTTGCGTGTGTATTTTTATTGGTACTAATTTGTTTGAAGGGATAAAAATATAACTTTCACACTATATTTACTACTATAGCCTTCAATTTTTAGTGCAATGATACAATTTTTTCGTTCAATTAGCATTTTATGATAGAATAAAATCGTAAATTTGTGGTAGAAAAGTGTGTTTAGGGTGTTTGACGTAAAGAAAATAGGAGTGTGGGTATGGAAACAGAGCGTATTTTGCACCAAATAGGTAATGTGTTGCTTTTAATTCTTTCTTTAGTGGCAATAGGCTATTTAGTGTTGCAAATGCTTAAAGGATAGGCAGGGTAGTTTAGTTTTAATTTAGCGGGCTATGGTGGTGGTTTTAAGAGCTTCTTCCATAGCGTTGTAGGTGGTTTGTTTGAGCAAGCTAAGGTCGGCGGGGGTAAGCCCCTCCACGCTAATGGGTTTTAAGATAAGCACACGGTTGATGCCGGGCCACAGCTTCCACCACTTGCCGTAATGCCAGCGGTGGTGCGTGTCGGGCAAAATAACGGGCAAAATATTGGTTTGAGACGAAAGTGCAAGGTGAAAAGCACCGTCAAAAAAGGGCTTTAGCGGTTGCCCGGTTTCGTTAAACGTGCCCTCCGGAAACAGCAACACACTGCCTTCTTTTTCTAAAAAGCGGGTCATTTGGCGCATACTGCGGGCGCGGCTCATAGAGCTGTTTCTGTCCACAAGTAGGGCTACTAAGCTATACAGATAGCCAAAAACGGGTATTTTAGCCACTTCTGCTTTGCCTAATGGGCGAAAGTAGTGCTTTATGCCGCAAAAAATGGTTATGGTGTCTATATACGAAATGTGGTTTACCACTATCACATAGTGCTCGTTTGGCGGAATAGAGCCGGCTATGCGGGGCTTCATGCCTATAACGGTAAGCCATATACGGCTCCATGTAGCTACAACATGCCACAGGGTTTGCCTCCGCGAGGCACTTTTCTTGATAGACAGTACACCCATTAGCGGAAACAGCACCACCAAGCTAAGCAAAAACGTGATTATAACATATAGGGTGTAGAATGGCTGAAGCACTTTTTGTATCATAAGCCTTATCTATTAATGGCTACCGGAGCGGGGGCAGCGTGAGGGGCGTTATAGCCTGCCGGTAAAAGTGGCGCACCTACGCCCTTTCTGCCGGGCCAGGGGGTCATGCCGGCTATTAGCGCAGTGGCTACCACCGCATATATAAATGCTTTGCGGAACATGGCACTGCCACCACTACCTTTGCGAATAAGCGTATAGGCTACATGCGCCAGCGAAATGCCTATAAGCATCATTAGCGGGTGTTCTAAGCCATAAAAACGCGAATAGGTGTTTTTCATGCCCCCATTTGCCAATGCCTGTAAATGCCCGTTGGCAAACAGCTGAATAAGCCCCAATAGCAGCTGTATGTCACAGCCTATCATTAATAGCAGGGCGGGTGTTTTGTGCATTTTGGTTTTGGTGGCATTACCAAGCCAGCCCATAAGGCACACAGCTATTGTTGCCAAGCCCGCCAATAGCACCCAATAGCGCATTAGGCTGTGCAGGTTGTGGATATAATGAAGCACTAAAGACATTGTATTAAAATTTTTAAGGTGGTTTACAATAAAGGCAATTAAATTGCGGTGTAAAGTTACAATATTTTTAGCATTGATATAGCGGGGGCTAAAAATGTGCCCTGTTATAAACGGGAATTTTGCCTAACTTTGCTTCAAAAACATTCATATTCACTAATCATGGTTAAAAGCTATACCGAACTACACGTAGCCGATTTTGAGCAATGGCGCAACGCTTATGAGGCTTTTTTGCCACAGCGCATAGCCGCAGGGGAAAAGCTATATAGTGCCGGCATATTGAACAACGAAGCCCAAAAAGTGTTTATTATCAACGGCTGGGAAAGCATAGAAGCCTTTGAAGCCTATAGCCAAAGCCCCGCCGTAAAGGCGCATTATGCCGATGCGGGGGTGATAGATGTATTACAAGCCAAGCTACTGTTGGAGGTAGAAAACAGTATTCACTAAACCGCCTCTATACACAGTCCTCAACCATACACTTACTGCGGGCTAAGGGCAGTTTTATAGGCTTCAAGGCAGCGGGTGCGGGCATATTCGTGGTCAACAATAGGGGGCGGATAGGCGGGGGTGTTCCATTCCGGCACCCATTGGTTAATGTATTGGGCTTGCGGGTCAAACTTATGCGTTTGAATATAAGGGTTAAATATTCTAAAATAAGGTGCCGCATCGCAGCCACTGCCTGCCGCCCATTGCCAGCCTCCGTTGTTGGCAGCAAGGTCAAAATCTAATAGCTGCTGCGCAAAATAGGCTTCGCCCCACCGCCAGTCTATCAGCAGGTGTTTGGTTAAAAACGAGGCAGTTATCATGCGCACTCGGTTGTGCATATAGCCGGTGGCATTCAGTTCCCGCATTCCGGCATCTACAATAGGGTAGCCGGTGGTGCCGGCACACCACCGCTCAAAATCGGCTTGATGGTTTAGCCAGCGCACTGTTTCATATTCCGGCTTAAATGCCTTGCCTGCCACTTTCGGAAAGTGGTGGAGTATCATCATATAAAAGTCGCGCCATATTAGCTCGTTGGCATATTTTTCGTTTTGTGCGTGTGTTTGGCGGTATAGCTCCCTTATGCTTATAGTGCCAAAGCGCAAATGTATGCTCATGCGCGTAGTGCCTGCTATGCCGGGTATGTCCCGTGTTTTATCATAGTTTTGCACCACTTGGTGCGGAATGGAGGGTGGGGTAAATACACTGTCCGTTACCTCAAAGCCCATTTGCCGGAGTGTGGGTAGCGCAATAGCCGGTTGCTTATAAAAGTTGTGCGCATATTTGGCAATGGGATAGCTGCTAAGGTAAAACGGTGTTAACTTTTGCTTCCACTTTTTGCTGTATGGGGTGTACACCGTATAGGGCGAGCCATCGTCTTTCACCACCTCACTTTTTTCAAATATCACTTGGTCTTTGAAGGTGCGTAGCGGTATGCCTTGCGTTGCCAACCAATCGGCTACAAACTTATCGCGGTTCAGGGCATAAGGTTCATAGTCATGGTTGGTATAAACGGCTTCCACGTGGTAATGTGCCAACAGCTGCTCAAAGGCTTGTGCCACTGTGGCATGGAGTACGTGCAGGGTGCTACCCATAGCCGTTAGCTGCGTTTGCAGGCGGTCTATTGCCCAATGAATAAAGTGAACGCGGCGGTCTTTAGCGTTGTCTAATCCGCTCAATATGCCTTTGTCAAATATAAAAATGGGCACCACTTGGGCATGGCTTTTCAGGGCGTGGTATAGCCCGGCATTATCTGTGAGGCGCAAGTCCCGCCTAAACCAAAAAAGAGCTACTGAAGGTTTTTGCATGGGGGTAAAGATAGCGCATAAATGTTATTGAAAATCAAAACAAACTTGCCCCTGTTTCCATGTTTTGCGTTTCCGGCTTTTTAGCTTGCATAAAGGGTAGGCGGTGTTCGTTCTTTATGGTGCCTTCATGGCTAAGGCGGTGCTGTATCATGGCATAATATTCCGGATGAAGCTCGCAACTGGTAAAATGCCTGCCTAATTGCTTGCACAGCACTAACTCGCTGCCACTGCCGCCAAACAATATAAAGCAATTATCGCCGGGTTGGGTACAGCTTTTAATCAGCATTTCTACCAACGGCAACGGTATTTGGCAGGCATGATAAGTTTTATCTTTGCTTACATTTTTCACAAGGTCATGGTAAAACCAGCTATAAGGCATTCTACCCGTGTGCCCGGCTGCTATTCTGCCTTGTATGCGCTTATCGGTGGGGTTTTGGTAGGGAAGGGCTACTTGTTCTTTGTAAAAACGGTTGTCTTTAACTTTGGTGGCGTGTAAAATGCTACGGTGGGCGGTGGTAAACCGGCGCGGGCTATGCCCCACATTGGTGTTATACACCCACACATAGTCTTGCACATCATAAGCAGCTTCATCTAAATAGCGGACCCGCAAATAAGCGTTTTGCTTAGGATAGTTAAGCATAAACAGGCTACCTTCGGGCTTTAATACCCGCAAACACTCACGCGTAAGCGTAATGTACCATTCTATATAGTCGTTCCATTTGGCGGTATAGTTTTTACCTGCATAGTTAATACCCACATTATAGTCGGGGTCGCCATACACCATATCCATACAGCCATCGGGCATCCGGCTTAGCACCTGTAATACGTCTTCATTAAATATCCTATCGGTGAAGGTGTGCATGTTTTATCATTCAGTGTAAAAATAGGGTTTCTAGTACTTGATGCTTTTTATTCATAGCCTTAATTACTTACAAAGATAGCGCATAAATGTTATGAAAACCCACAAAAGCCTTAACTTTGTTTGGGCAAAACAATGCCCCCTTTATGCCATGCAAACAAAGCCCGTAGCCGACCTGCTATACCTCAAAGCTGCCGATAAAATAGAACAATCTATCCGAAGCGGATTGCTGAAAATAGGCGATAAGCTGCCATCGGTGCGGGTGTGTGCCAAAGAAAATAGCATAAGCATGAGCACCGTGCTGCAAGCCTACTATTACTTAGAGGGCAAGGGGCTTATTATCTCCCGTCCGCAATCGGGCTATTATGTGTGCTATCAGCCGGTAAAGTCGCCACAAAAGGTGGCTAAAAGTGCACCCTCTTTAGAGATAGTAACCAAAGATGTGGAAACCATTATTGCAGAGGTATATAGCCACTTTGAAATGCCGGGCATGGTTAAATTTTCGCTTGGCGTGCCCGACAGTAGCCTGCTGCCGGTAGCAAAGCTCAACAAAGCCATGATACAGGCACTGCACAGCCTGCCCGCCAATGGCACCGGCTATGAAGAACTGTTGGGCAGTGAAGACCTGCGAAGGCAAATAGCATTAGGAGCGGCGGGATGGGGTTGCAACATTAAGCTCGAAGACCTTGTTACTACTGCCGGCTGCATGAACGCCATAGCCTATTCGCTACTTGCCATTACCAAACCCGGAGACACTATAGCCGTAGAAAGCCCCGTTTACTTTGGCATATTGCGCTTTGCCAAAAGCATAGGGCTGCAAGTGCTGGAACTACCCACTGACCCCGACACCGGCATAGACCCCGACGAAGTAAAAGCTGCCATTGAGCGGCATCCCATCAAGGCGGTGTTTGTTGTGTCTAACTTTAGCAATCCTTTGGGGCATTGCATGCCCGAAGAGCAAAAAAAGGCTTTGGTAAGGCTATTGGCGCATCACGGCATTCCGCTGATAGAAGACGATATTTATGCCGACCTTTACTTTGGTAACAAACGCCCCACATCTTGCAAGCTGTATGACGAAGAAGGCAATGTGCTGTGGTGCAATTCCGTATCCAAAACACTGGCACCGGGCTATAGAGTGGGCTGGGTATCAGGCGGAAAATATACCGAGCCAATAAAACGGCAAAGCTCTACCACAGCATTACATCTGCCACGCTTCAGCGGCAGCCATAGCCTCTTTTTTAGCCACCGGCAGGTACGAGCATCACTTGCGCAGGCTAAGGCAACAGCTACACGGCAATTACCTTAACTTTAAGCGAATTATAACAGAACACTTTCCCGAAAACGTGAAAATGAGCACTCCCACCGGAGGTTACATTTTATGGGTAGAACTACCTACCGCTATTGATAGCTACCGCCTGTATAAAACCGCCATAAAACACGGCATTAGCGTGGCACCGGGCAGCATGTTTAGCCTCCAAGAGCGATATACGCACTGCATAAGGCTTAGCTATGGCATGGCTTGGAAGCCCGAAGTAGAAAGGGCATTGATAACATTAGGCAGACTAATAAAGCAAATGGCAGGATAAGGCAGGCAAAACGCGCAGGTTTTTACCCCTTTTGCCCCCTGAAAATTATTTTTAACAAACTGCCTACAATGCAGTTGTTTACCTTTACGGTATGGCTGTTTTCACCATCACCACCGCATTTAATATAGACCTCACTTTTACTACCGCGTCTTTAGGCAAACGCTTTTTGGCACTTGTTATAGACGTGTTTATTCTTTGCGCATATTACTACCTGATGTCTAAGATTTTTAAACCCCTATTGGAAAAGGTGGATAATGACGATTTTAGCACGGCTTCCTTCTATTTAGTTTATTTAATACCTTCCATTCTATACCAATTTATATTAGAAGTTAAAAATAACGGGCAAACAGTTGGCAAAATGCTTACCGGACTAAAGGTGATAGACAAAGAAGGCGGCTCACCGGTGGGTAGCCAATATCTGCTGCGCTGGGCACTAAACTCGGTGGGTTTGTTTATTTTTATTCTGCCACTGTTGGTGTTTTCAGGGTCTTTTTACTATATTTACTACATAGCTGCGTTTTTAATGGCGTATAGCATGCCCGATATACTGTGTGTGCTTATTAACAAGCGCAACCAACGCATAGGCGACTTAGCTGCCGGCACCATTGTGATAGATGCCAAAGCACAAACGGGCATAGACGAAACCATATATTTAGAAACGCAAACCGTGTATGAGCCGGTTTTTCCGCAAGTAATGCGCCTTACAGACCGCGATATAAACGGACTAAGCCACCTGCTTGCCGTAAGAAAAAAGAAGGCAGAACCTGACGAATTTACCCTAACTACTATTGAAAAACTGAAAGAAGTGCTACAAATTAACACAGAAATAGAAGGTTATGAATTTTTAGAACAACTGCTGATTGACTATAACTATCTATCGGCAATGGAGTAGCCATAAACAGTGTTTATTGCTTGCATTGCTATACATTGCATTCAACTTTGCCTGATTATCAAGGATATTTAAACAAAACCCTAAATTTAGGGATAACCCTCCTTTTGGGATATTAACTTTGTGAAAACAAAAAAAATGCTATATTGCACTGCATTTTCAATAAACATACACATTGACACATTTAACAGATAATGGTGCCGACTCTTTAGCAGACAAGCAAAAAGAGATAGGCTACAAAGTAGCCAACCATATTGGGGCACTACTTTCATACTGGGATACGGATACGGTGTGCCGCTATGCCAATGGGGCATTTAAAGATTGGTTTGGCATTTCCCATACCGACCTTATAGGCAAGCGAATGGAGGAAGCGTTTGGCGAAGTATATAAAAAAAACGTACCCCACATACAAGCCGTGTTGGCAGGGCAAGCGCAGTCGTTTGAAAGGGAAATAACCATTCCTTCCGGCGAACAAAAAATATATTTGGCAAGCTATTATCCCGACATTGAAGACGGCAAAGTGATAGGATTTTATGTGCACAGTGCCGACATCACCGAAATAATGCTTTTAGAACGGCAACTAAAGGCATCGGAAGCAAAATTTAAAAACCTATTAGACAGTACGCCTGATGCCATGATTATTATGAATGAGCAAGGCATAATGCAGTTGGTAAACAACAAGTGTGAAGACGTGTTTGGGTATAAAAAAGAAGAGTTGGTAAACAACCACATTTCTATGCTATCGCCCAAAGACTTTAACATGATTCAGTTCTACAAAGCAGGTAGCGAAGCTATAAAAAATGCGGAACAACCCACGCAAAGCGGCATTATAATGCACGGCTTGCGCAAAAACGGGCAAGGCTTTCCGGCAGAAGTAAGCATTAGCCCCATTGGCATGGAAGGCAGTGTGCTATTATCCGCAGCCTTTCGCGATATTAGCCCTAATATAGAAAAGGAGGAATTTTTGTTAAAATCTATGGCAGTGGTCAGCGAGCAAAACAAAAAACTTATCAACTTTGCGCACATCGTATCCCACAATTTGCGCTCTCATTCCGGCAATTTGGAGGCTATATTGCAGCTGATAACCGAAACAGATGACGAAGAGGAATGTGCTGAAATGATGCCCCACCTGCTAAAAATATCGGCAGGATTCAAAGAAACGGTGCGCCACCTGAACGAAATAGTTGCCATAGAGTCTAAGCGAGACCTTACCATAGAGACCCTTAACTTGCACGACTATGTGAACAAAGCCTTAGAGCCATTGGTAATGGACATAAAAAATGCCGGCATTGCCATAACCAACAATGTGCCCAAAGATATGGAATTGAAATATAATGCAG
>RGMU01000191.1 GCA_010021705.1 Chitinophagia bacterium
CAGGTAGGGCTAACTTAGGATTGTCGGTAAAAGATAATTGGCAGCTTTTTTGAACAAATTGTATATTATAATCATATTCAATTTTATGGTTATCTAAAGTAATAAATGAAGTATAAACACTGTCTGAAAGTCTGTTAATCGCCTTAGCTTTATGTTGGTTATGCCCCCCAATTTTGAAAGGAGCATGGCTTGCCAATGCACAAATATCATCTAAAAGCAGTTGGCGGGTGCGCGCAGGGCATATCACCGTTTCAAAGCCTTCTGCACGCAACTGTTCCCAAATTTGCCTTCTGTAGCCACCATCTTCGTTGTATTGTTTTTTGTTCACCCACAGTGCATTATCTACATTTACTTTATCATATACTTCAAATAAGGGCTTCCAAGCCTCATTGCCCAATAACGTAATGTTATACTCTTTCCAAGCCTCGCTTTGCTTGTAATAAGGCAGGCATTGGCGATAGAGTATATAGTCGCCTATATCGTCAAGCCTGATGATAAGTAGCTTTTTTGTGCCCGTAGCGTTTACAGGCGCAAGTTGGGCTATTGTTTGCTGCCAATTACGGTATTTACGCGCCGTGTTCAGGCTATCTTTATAGCTTTGCCACTGTCTGCTTAAAAGCGATAAATATCTTAACACGTTGGTTGTTTTATATGCAATTCTTAAAAATAAACTGTTCCTACCGACCCTATAATGCCACATACAGCTTTGGCTAACATTAGCCCGTCCACTATTGCCATGTAATATATAAAAGGCTTGCGCTTTTTCAAACTATACACCACCGCCAACAGCAGCAAATAGGGCAATACATTCCATAGCAGCTGCCATAAGCCAAAGTGGTGCAATATACCGTATAAAATGTACAAACCTAAGCCCGCGCACACCATAGGCAATATAAGGTAAAACAGCGTTTTGCGTAGCCCCAGCTTTATAATGATGGTGTTCAAATGTAGCCGGCTATCGGTGGAATAGTCTTTTATGTCAAACAAAATGGCTAAGGTGAAAATATACATAAAATTCTGAATGAACAGCACCGTTTCTTGATAGCGTAGCAAGTGAGGAGCACTCTTCAACGAATCGGCATATAAAATAGGAAAAAACGACACCAAGCCCGCCCATACCAAGCCTATAATGATAGGCTTGCCCAAAATGTGGTTACGCAAGCCATATTGTTTTAGCCTGCCCGGTAACCCGTAATATAAATACCACAGCATAGGTAGCAACAGCGTAAGCAATGAATAATAGCGGTTTACGCCCCAAAACTTGTGAAAATGCGGAAACATGGCAAAGAACATAAAGCCCGCAGATGCTACTGCCAATAGCCCCTGAACCCAATAAGTGTAGGGCTTATGCGCCACAAACCATTGCTCAATAGGGTGGTGGGTAGGCACTGCCATGCCAATATATGCCATTCTATAACAAAAAACGGTGCAGCAAAATATGCCTAAAAAAAACTCGGCACCGGGTAGCGCATAGTGCCTTTCTAATAGGGTTTCTACACAAAGGGCTACCGCGCATATACCATAAAAGTAATTACCGTAAAACAGTGCTTTAATAAGCCCGCTAAAGCGTTTATTGTCTGCATTGTGCGTAGTGGTGGGGGCTTTCATAGTTAATCACATAGCGTTTTCTGTTATTCCCCCATTCCTTTCACATGCCCACACCCGGCATACGTTTTCTTATAATATTCCTCATCTAATCGGTTAATTCTTACGCCGCTTGATGTGGATGCGTGTACAAAGTATAGGTTGGTGAGGTACACCCCAACATGTGATATATGGCTACCTAAAGTCTTAAAAAACACTAAATCGCCTTGCTTTGCCTGTGATATGTTTTTGTATCGTTCACAAGTGCTGTATAATTCCATAGAACTGTGTACAATATCCATGCCATAAACAGCCTCATACAGCTTGCGTGTAAAGCCTGAACAGTCTATGCCGGCTTCGCTATACCCTCCCAATTTGTAGGTAGTGCCATACCATTTGTCAATAAACGCATACAGCGGCTCATCGGTTAGTTGCTCGGCAGCAACAGCCATTATAGCAGCATATTTTTGACGGTATTTAGTGCCTGCTGCACCTGCTGTATTTCCGCTACCTCCGTCTTCGGCTTTTTTGTCATCGGCATATCCGCCGCCATCATTGTATTGGTGTTTATATATCCACCATTTAGACTTGTCAATGCCTTCTTTATTGGAAGTGCTGCTTCTGTTACCCGCTATGGATATGTT
Source organism: Chitinophagia bacterium (assembly GCA_010021705.1). Classification (GTDB taxonomy): domain Bacteria; phylum Bacteroidota; class Bacteroidia; order Chitinophagales; family Chitinophagaceae; genus RGMU01. The sequence continues at coordinate 2,229 of RGMU01000191.1, forward strand.
CTCTAAAAAGCGTACTGCACCACTGTTGTGGGTTGCTTTTTTAACAGTTTTGCAACCCACAAGCAATGATAAAAGTACTATGCCTAAAGCGTGTAAAAAAGAAAACTGCAATACAAATAAATTACAAATTAAACAGTAAAAACAATTATCCCTTTTGCCTTAACTCTTCTATAATAGTATCTACCTTTTGCGGGGTAAGAAATTCCTTAAAGTGTTTGCCCAACTGCATCATGGGAGCGTAGCCGCAAGCACCCAAGCATTCTGCGGGCTTTAGCGTAAACATGTTGTCGGCTGATGTGCCGCCCGGGGCAATGTTCAGCTTTTGGCAAATGTGGTCAATAATTTGGTCGCTACCTTTTAGCATACAAGGTCCAGTTTGGCATACTTCTAATAAATATTTGCCTACCGGTTTGGTGTTAAACATGGTATAAAATGTAGCTACTTCATACACTTCTATGGGCTTAATGTCTAACAGAGATGCTACATAGTCCATAGTTTCTGCGCTTAGCCAGCCGCCAAAGGTGTCTTGTGCTAAATGCAACAGTGGTATAAGGGCACTTTTTTGTTTGCCTTCGGGATAGCGTTTCACTATTTCATGAACCTTCACTAATTGTTCAGGCGTAAATTGTATAGTCATTTTATTTATGAGCTACTTTATATGAATAGAATAAATAATTAATTAAGCCGGTACAAGTGGGGTAGCATAATGAGCAATGCCATAGTTGCGTTTTTGAGCCTCGTCAGGGTGGTTAACGTGCCATTCAAACTCGTCTCTAAAGTGGCGAATGGCAGCAGCTACAGGCCATGCAGCAGCATCGCCAAGCGGGCAAATAGTGTTGCCTTCAATTTTGCGCTGAATGTCCCACAGCAGGTCTATGTCGTTCATTTTACCTTTACCATATTCAATGTTTTTCAGTATTTTGTACATCCAGCCCGTTCCTTCGCGGCAGGGGCTACATTGTCCACAGCTTTCGTGGTTGTAGAAGCGGGCTAAGGTCATGGTATGCCTCACCACACATTGGTCTTCATCTAACACAATAAACCCGCCTGACCCCATCATACTGCCACTCACAAAGCCTCCGTCTGAAAGGCTTTCGTAGTTCATATAGCGGGTTTCGCCTTTGGCAGTCTTAAACAGCAGGTTTGCCGGCAATATAGGCACGCTTGAGCCTCCCGGTATGCACGCTTTTAGCTTTTTACCTTTGGGAATACCCCCGCAATATTCATCGCTGTATATAAACTCTTCTACCGATTGCGTCATGTCTATTTCATACACACCCGGTTTGTTCACATTGCCACATACCGATAGCAGTTTAGTACCGGTGCTTCTGCCTACGCCTATCTTGGCATATTCTTCACCACCCATAGCTATTATGGGCACAACGGCAGCCAATGTTTCTACATTATTCACCACCGTAGGGCGCATCCATACCCCCTGAATGGCGGGGAAAGGTGGCTTCATGCGCGGGTTGCCTCGCTTGCCTTCTAAGCTCTCTATCAGGGCTGTTTCTTCCCCGCAAATATAAGCACCCGCACCGCGATGTACATATATTTCACAGTCAAACCCTGAATTAAGAATATTTTTGCCTAACATGCCTGCCGCTTTGGCTTCTTCTATCGCATATTCTAAGATGTCGGGTATCCACGCATATTCACCTCTTATATATATATAT
>RGMU01000192.1 GCA_010021705.1 Chitinophagia bacterium
CGGCTTATTTACTGTAATAATGTCTATATATTGTAAGATAGCTATTAATAGTAGCCCCGCAACCGTATTAAATGTGCCAAATAACAAGTTTCCACCACCCATTTCGGCAAAAACAGCTTTTAAGTAGCTTGCGGAAATAGGCTTCCAGCCTTGCCATAAATGATTGGAAATATAAAGCGCGTCATCTACGTTTTTTGCCCTAAAAAATATACGGGTAAAGGTGCATAAAATAAATACTATTCCTACCGATAAAATATCGTTAATACGCGATGGATAGGCAATGCCTATTTTTGATAGTGCTTTTATTCTAAATTTTTTGGTGGCTATGCCAAAAATAATATAAAAAGCATGAAACATACCATAAATAATGAAGGTATAGTTTGCTCCATGCCAAAAACCACTTAGAATAAATACTACAGCTAAATTGAAATATAATCTATTTTTCCCTAAGCGATTTCCTCCCATAGGAATGTATAAATAATCCCTAAACCATGTAGAAAGTGAAATATGCCACCTTGTCCAAAATTCAGCAACGGATTTAGCAAAGTAAGGGCGATTAAAGTTAGTCATTAATCGGAAGCCGAGCACTTGCGCACTGCCCAATGCAATGTCGGAATAGCCTGAAAAATCACAATAAATTTGAAATGTGAAAAATACCGTTGCCACCAAAAAAGATAAACTGCTATGACCGGCAGGCGCATTGTATATATTGTCCACAATAAGGGCTAACCTATCAGCAATAACCACTTTTTTAAACAAACCCCATAAAATTAACAACATTCCCTGTCGGGCTTCTTCCCAATCAAAGTTGTGCTTTTCGTAAAACTGGTGCAGCACATTTTGGGGGCGTTCAATGGGACCTGCAACTAATTGAGGGAAAAACATTACATATAGAGCATAAATGCCTAAATGACGCTCTGCTTTTTGATTACCCCTATATACCTCAATGGTATAGCTCATTGCCTGAAAGGTATGAAAAGATAAGCCAATGGGAAGCACCATTTTTAGCAACGGTAAGGCAAAAGAACTATTGCCGGCATGAAAAAGCAGATTTATATTATCAATAAAAAAATTGTAATACTTAAATACCGCCAATACTCCCACATTGCTAATAATGCTCAATACCAGATAGGCTTTTTTACGGTGTGCGGGGGCATCTTCTATAAGAATGCCGGCTATATAGTCTATTATGATTGTGCCTATTAATATTACAATGTATATGGGAACAAAATACATGTAAAAAATACAGCTTGCTACTAACAACAACGACCAACGAAACCGCTGCGGTAACAAAAAGTATAATAGGGCTACTATTGGGAAAAATAATAAATATTCAAAAGAATTAAATAGCATAATTCATAAAGCGTGGGGCGAAAGTACATTGAACTTGCATACTATACAAAAATGCTCTTCAATTAAACCATATTATGCCTTAAACGGCAATAAATACAGGCACCGATACCCTATGGCGCACCGTATTAATGGTTTCACCTAAAAGCCAGTCTTTCAGGGTGCGGTGCCCGTGACTGCCCACTACCAGCAGGTCAGCTTTTGAGGTATTTACAATATGGGCAATTTCGGCTACACGATTATTAAAGCCTAAAATACCTTCTGCCTGCAAGCCTTGCTCTTGAAACAGGGCTACATATTCGTCTAATACCTGTCTATCTGTTTGGGTTTCATAGTCATCGGTTTGGCTACCCATAACTTGTGCAGACGCACTTTCTACCACATGTATTAAAACAAATGTGGTTTCGGGCTTTGCTAAGCGAATGGCATATTGTATTACCTTTTTATCTTTATCTGAAAAATCAAGTGCCAATGCCACTTTATTAAAGGTATTGTCTTTCATGTCTAAGATATTGCCAATAGCCTGCTTAGGGTGAATGTTTTTATTTGCCATTTTATGCTTTAGCACAATAGGGTAGAAAATCGTATAGAGTAGCACCCAACCCAAAGTAATGTCTATACCTACTATCAATATTTGAAGGGCAATGTTGGGGGCGTGTGTAAACCATTCAAAAGTAGTTTCTACGAATAGCTTTATGTTTAAGAAAAGTAAAATAGAGGCGATAACCCAAGCCGCAATTTTAGTGGGCATGTTTATGGCAAACTTCCCCATAACGGCAGTATTGCTCACGGCATGAATAAGAGGAATAACAGCATAAGCCAGCTGAATGCTCAATAACACTTGACTAAACACCAATAGCTCGTCTATTTTAGATTCACCGGCTATTAAGATGACCAATGCCGCCGGTACAATGGCTAATAACCGGGTAATAAGCCTGCGGGCTAAAGGATTGAGACGTAAATGCAAATAACCCTCCATAATAATTTGCCCTGCCAAAGTGCCGGTAACAGTGCTACTTTGTCCGGAAGCAACCAATGCCACCGCAAAAAGCACAGATGCCCACTTATTGCCCATAAGAGGCGACAATAGCTTATAGGCATCGTGTATAGATTCAACCTGCCGGTTACCGGAATGATAGAATGCCGTGCCGGCTAACACTAATATGGCTGCATTCACAAAAAAGGCTATATTGAGTGCAATGGCACTGTCCACCGTGTTCCATAGAATGGCTTTTTTTATGGCTGCTTCGGTACGCTTTATTTTGCGGGTCTGCACCAATGCCGAATGTAAATACAGGTTATGAGGCATAACCGTTGCCCCTATTATGCCTATGGCTAAATACAATGCCCTATCGCCCGGTAGTGTGGGTATAAAGCCGGTAGCCATTTCGCTTAGGTTAGGTTTGGCTAAAAATATTTCCACTAAAAAGCACCCTCCTATAACAATGATTAACGCAATAATAAAAGCCTCCATGCTTCTTACTCCTAATCGCTGTAAAAAGAGCAATAAAAAGGTATCGGCAAGTGTAATTAACACCCCCGTTAATAGGGGTATGCCAAACAATAGCTGCAAGCCTATAGCCATGCCTAACACTTCTGCTAAGTCGCAGGCTGCTATGGCTAATTCTGCTAAAATGTATAGTATAAAGTTAATTAATGGCGGATAGGTATCGCGGCTACACTGTGCCAAATCACGCCCATATACAATGCCTAAACGCGCACTAAGGGACTGCAACAGCAATGCCATAACATTGCTCATTAGCAATACCCATATCAGGCTATAGCCAAAATTGCTCCCGCCCGCTATATCGGTAGCCCAATTACCGGGGTCCATATAGCCTACACTTACCAAATAGGCAGGACCAAAAAAGGCGAAGATTTTTCGCCACTTTGATGACTTAACGGCAGGGTCAACGCTACCATGAATTTCTTGCAGCGATTTGTCAAAAGTAGTGTTTAACATCTAAGGTATATAAGGCAAAGGTAGTGAAAAGATATGTAAGATAAAGTAAAAGTAACCACGTAGCGTTTTTATGCTTTAGTTTTGTGGCATGAGGTGGTTATTTGTATATTGTATTTGTGTGTTTGTGGCAAGCAAGGGTATGGCGCAGCAGGTGCGCCCCGCACCGTCAAACAAAATATATGGTAAGTTAGGGAGGCTAAAACACACTGCCAAAGTGCTGTACATTGCCGCCCATCCCGATGATGAGAATACGCGCCTTTTAGCTTGGTTAGTGAATAAAAAGCACATAAACGCAGCTTATTTGTCCCTTACGCGGGGCGATGGAGGGCAAAATATATTAGGAACGGAACAAGGGGCAGCATTGGGGCTAATACGCACTTATGAGCTTTTGGAGGCTCGTAAAATTGACGGAGCGGGGCAGTTTTTCACTTCGGCAGTGGACTTTGGGTTTTCCAAAACTTATCAAGAGACCTTTGAACATTGGAACAGAGAAACATTAGTAAAAGACGCAGTAGAAATTATTAGAAAATACAAGCCCGATGTGGTGATATGCCGTTTTCCGCCCGACACATTGGCAGGGCATGGTC
>RGMU01000193.1 GCA_010021705.1 Chitinophagia bacterium
GGCAAAGTCGCCTTCTTCTAATTTTGGTATAAATTCGCCTCCTAAAAACTGCATGACGGTAAAAGCTATGCCTATTACAATTAGGGTAAGGGCAATTATGGTTTTGGGGTAGTTTAATGTTTTATTAAGCAAAGGTGTGTAGAACAGTTGCATTTTAGCTAATAGTTTATCGGAAACAGAAGGCTTTTTGTCCACTTTCCGGCTTAGGAACAGGCTACTCATCATGGGTACATAAGTAAGAGAAAGCATAAATGCGCCTAAGAGGGCAAATGCCACCGTAAAAGCCATTGGTTTAAACATTTTGCCCTCTATACCCTGCAACGAAAATATGGGGATATAGACTATAAAAATGATGATTTCGCCAAATACGGCAGCGTTCCGCATTCGGGCAGATGTTTCGTTGACGAGCACGTCCATTTCTTTGCGTGAATAAAACAGCTTAGGATTGTGGTGCATTTGGTGCAATACTGCCTCAACTATAATAACCGTACCGTCCACCACCAAGCCAAAATCAATGGCACCAAGGCTCATTAAATTGCCACTGACGCCAAAGGTGTTCATCATAATCACGGCAAACATCATGGCTAATGGTATTACAGATGCCACCAACACGCCGGCTCTAACGTTGCCCAAGAATAGAATAAGCACAAACAGCACTATGAGCGCACCTTCAATAAGGTTTTTTTCTACTGTGCCAATGGCGTTTTCCACCATTTTAGTACGGTCTAAAAACGGCTCTATGACTACGCCTTCGGGGAGGGTTTTTTGGATTAGGGCTATGCGTTGCTTCACGCTTTTAATCACCTCATTGCTATTTGCACCTTTCAGCATCATTACCACTGCACCGGCTACCTCTGCTTCGCCGTTATAGCTCATGGCACCATAGCGAATGGCGTGCCCTAACTGTACTTCTGCCACGTCTCGCAGCAGGAGTGGCACTCCGTTGTCTAATTTTTTAATGGGTATGTTTTCTATATCCTGCATGGTTTTAACCAACCCTTCGGCACGGATAAACTGCACTGTAGCCAGCTTTTCTATGTATGCGCCTCCGGTATTTTCATTATTGGCTTCTACTGCTTTCAGCACATCGGCAATGCTAATGTTGTAGGCTTTTAGGCGGTCTGTTTTTACTGCAACTTCATATTGTTTCAGGTAGCCTCCAAAGCTGCTAACATCTGCCACGCCCTTAACGTCTCGCAACTGCCTGCGGATAATCCAGTCTTGGATAGACCTAAGCTCCATAGGGGTGTATTTGCCTTCATAGCCCTTTTTTACGCGCACCACGTATTGGTATATTTCTCCTAAGCCGGTGGTGATGGGGGCTAACTTGGGCGAGCCTACGCCTTTAGGTATCAGTTCTTGCGCTTCATGCAGCCGTTCTGCCACCTGCTGCCTTGCCCAATAAACGTCTATATTATCTTCAAAGACTATGGTAACTACCGACAGCCCAAAGCGCGAAAAGCTCCTAATTTCTTTTAGTCCAGCAATATTGGCATTTGCTTGCTCTATGGGAAAAGTGATTAACCGCTCTACATCGGGTACACCTAAAGAGGGTGAAGAGGTGATAATTTGCACCTGATTGTCGGTAATGTCCGGCACGGCATCAATCGGCAACTTCGTTACTTCGTAAGCACCATAAGTAATGAATGCCAACAAAAGTATAAGAATAATGAGCTTATTGTTAACAGAAAATGATATTATTTTATCAAGCATTAACCGGGTGTTTTGTATAACCGCCTTGCCTAAACTCCCCCCCTACGGCTATTGAGTAAACTTCAAAAGTAAGCAACCAAGCCTGTAAATAGGCATATATACATAGATAAAACAATAATTTAACGCAGTGCTTGCATTCTGTTGTATAGACTTAGGTATTGTTTGACTACCTTTGCCCCCCAAAAATAAGTTTGTTTCAAACAACAGATTCCTTTTAAAAAATATGAGTACAGTAAAAGTTGCCATCAACGGTTTTGGCAGAATTGGAAGGTTGGCATATCGCCAAATTTTTAACCAAGAGGGCATTGAAGTAGTTGCCATCAACGACCTTACAAAGCCTAATGTATTAGCCCATTTATTAAAATATGACACGGCACAGGGCAGGTTTAACGAAAGCGTTACCTATACTGATAATACCATTGTGGTTAACGGTAAAAGCATAAACATTTATGCACAGAAAGACCCTTCACAAATTCCATGGGGTAGCCATGATGTAGATGTGGTATTGGAATGTACGGGCTTTTTTACCGATAAAGAAAAGGCTGAAGCGCACATTACAGCCGGCGCAAAGCGTGTAGTAATATCTGCACCCGCTACCGGTGAAATGAAAACCGTTGTGTTTAACGTGAACCATGATATACTTGATGGTAGCGAAACCGTTATCAGTTGCGCTTCATGTACTACCAACTGTTTAGCCCCAATGGCTAAGGCATTGGACGATAGCTTTGGCATTATAGCCGGGCTTATGACCACCGTACACGCTTATACGAATGACCAAAATACACTTGATGCGCCACATGCCAAAGGCGACCTTCGCCGTGCACGTGCAGCTGCGGAAAATATAGTTCCTAACAGCACCGGTGCTGCTAAAGCCATTGGCTTGGTGTTACCCACACTGAAAGGTAAACTTGACGGTTCGGCACAACGTGTGCCTACGGTTACGGGTTCTTTAACCGAGTTGGTAGTTACGCTAAGTAAAAAAACCACTATTGAAGAAGTGAATGCCACCATGAAGGCTGCTGCAAACGAAAGTTTTGGCTACAATGAAGACGAGATTGTTAGCAGCGACATCATAGGTACATCTTACGGCTCTTTGTTTGATGCCACGCAAACCAAAGTAATTACGGTTGGTGATACACAATTAGTAAAAACCATCAGCTGGTATGACAATGAGATGAGCTATGTAAGCCAACTTGTGCGTACCGTAAAATATTTTGCTACGCTAATTAAGTAATGGTTAATGGTAAGTTATTAATGTGGTGTAGGGGCTGTCCAAAAGGGTAGCCCCTACGCTTTTATAATCATCATACTCTTCACAAAAATCACAATTCAGACTATCATGCACCATTAACCATTTATTACCGGTATATCCATACCCCACTATTGGTATAGACAAGGGTTTTAGAAGATATTAGGGTGGTGATGTGGGTATGCTCGGTAGTGTCTTTGGTGGTAACAAAATAGTAGTGAGGGGCATTAGATGCTTGCAGGGTATCGTTAATGTGCATAATTTCATGTATAAAGTGCAGGTGCGTACCAATGGTAGGGCGGTTGCATAGGGTGGGTAGCCACATACCGGCATCGTTGTAAGAGGCGGTGAAAATGGCATTACTTGGGGTATGTGTATTAATCCATTCTATGCTGTTTAGGGTGTTCGCGTCTATTAAAACGGTTTTTTCATGGATAAGCTCTTGCGAGCCGTTGTATATTCTAATTAAGCCAAATATGCCTAAGCCTGTTGCCAAAAAGAGGGCTATTTTTATTTTAACTTTACCTTTATTAAAAGATAGGCTATAGCCCTTATAAATATCTATCATAAGCGCAAAAAGGCAGGCTAAAGGTACTATCATAAAATAGGCAATGCGCTCGGGATATAGCAGTTCGGAGGCAGGCAACACCCAATAGGCACAGTTTAGTATTAACAGATAGATATACAAAACAAATACTAAGGCTACGGCTATGGTTTTGTATTGCTTTTTAACGGCTAAGAGCACAAGGCTAAGCCCTGAAAGGATAGTCAGTATATCGCCTATTTTGTATTTAGTTTCGTCTGCCATAGCGGCAAGGTTATCGGCAAAGCGGGTAGAGATGCGGTTGCCCATCAATGCTTTAGTTGCTTCATCCAAGGGTCTCTTAGTTGCCGGCATCGCCGCTAGC
>RGMU01000194.1 GCA_010021705.1 Chitinophagia bacterium
GATGATAAAAACAAAACTGCCTCTGCCACACCTGCTAAAGGTGGAGCTAAAGCTTCCGGTGCTACTGCCTCTGCAGACCCATCGACTGAAAAGGGCAGTAAGAAGAAAAAAGGCAAAAAAGGAACTAAAGACTCTGTGGCTGTTGTAGCCGTTACCCCTCCTGCGGGTGGTGGTACAAGCGGTGATGCAGGTGGTGCATACGACCCTAATAATAGTTTTACCGCGTCTACTATATCTACTGTAGATAACTCTAAAGATTTAGTACGTGATACTTTAGCCTTCTACGACCCTTCTATTCCTGACCAAATTAATACAGTACCATCTGATAAAACGGGTCTTACTGCCAACTTTAAGCAAGATGAGGGTGATTATACGAATGACGGCTCTGCGTTCACTGTTCCGGTTATGTCTTATGCTCCTAACGTATTTGGTGTATATAACATGATAGGCAATGTGGCAGAATGGACAAAAGACGCATATAGCCCATCGGCATTTGCCTTTGTTTCTGATGTTAACCCGGTATTGTCTTATGATGCTGACTCTACTGATGCTGACCCAATGAGACGCAAAGTAGTGAGAGGCGGACACTTTAACAGCCCTGCTAAAGCACTTAATCCTTTCACGAGAGAGTACGAGATGCAAGAAACTATACACTGCTACGTAGGTTTCCGTTGTGTAATGGTAGCTCCGGAAATTTTAGGAAATACATTAGCAACTCGTAAAAAGTCTAAGAAATAAATCTTCAAACAGCAAACAAATATTTTTCATTAAAACAAAAACTAATTTCAAGTAAAAGCTATGAGTAAGGGTGGTCAAAAAAACTTTATACAGAAGTACCTCAATTCAATTATTTCTTTTGGTGCGAGTGTTGTAATCTTAGGTTTGATGTTTAAGATTCTTCACTGGAAGGGTGCAGAGCTAATGATTGCTGTGGGTCTTATAACAGAGGCTGCGTTGTTTGCCATATTAGGTATTACATCTGCAATGGAAACCAATCAAGAAGAAGGGGCTAAACCTGCCGGGCAAAAGGCAGATGATTTAAACGACTTGTTGTCAACTGCCATTTCTGCTCCAATGATACAAAAGCTATCTAAAGGCTTTGAGCAGTTTAACAAAACCGTTGAGTCTGTGAATGCTGTGGTAAATACAGTATCAGCTTCTAACAACATGACTAAGGAGTTAGAAACAGCTACCGGTGATTTGAAAAAATTCCGCGACCACATGAACGGCGTAGGACAAAATTTTGATGCGTTTTCCAAAACATTGCAGAGCGTAAACCAAATGACTGTTGCTTCCGGTAGCATGTTGAAAGATTTTGAAGTGGCGAGCGCAGGCATGAAGTCTTTTGCTAATAACATGACTTCTATGAACACAAGTTTTGATACGTTCAATAAAACCTTGCAAGCCATTAATCAAATGGCTGCTTCTTCTCAAACTATGCTAAAAGAATTTGAAGCTGCAACGCAAGGAATGAAGGCTTACAATAAGAGCGTTTCAGACTTGAACAGAATATTTACTGCTCAAATTGAAGCGTTCAGAAAAGTATAGTTTCGGTACGGTATTTTATCATAAACTAATAATTGGCTAAAAAAATAAATTAATAAATAATGGCAGGAGCTAATGAGACCCCGCGGCAGAAGATGATGGGTATCCTTTATCTGGTATTATTAGGGTTGGCAGCAACCACAATTACCGATAAAGTGTTGGATGCCTTCCGAAGCCTTACTTTAGGCTTGGAAGCGTCTTCAAAGGATGTTCAGTCAACTATAGATGAAGCCTTTGCTACCTTTTCTGCGACCAAACTAAAAGATGACCGTGAGCGTGCTTTACCATATTGGGAGCGTGCTAATCGGATTAAAAAATCTTGCGATGCTTTACAGACAGTTCTTAATGATTGTAAAACGAAGCTGATTAACGAATGTCATGGCTTTGACTCTGTTAAAGGTGATTATAAATCGCGCGAAGATGTTGATATATCTGCCCGCATTTTCTTTGGCACTAAACAAGGGAGGGGACAAGCTAAAATACTTCGTAAAGCTATTGAAGATACCAAAGCAGCCATTTTAGCAGAACTTGATGAGAAAGAGCGCGCTAACTTTAAGATGGCATTAAACGCAGATGACCCTAAGCCTAAAAAAGGCGAGATAAAGCGTACTTGGCAGGAAAACTTTTTTGGAGAAGGTACACCGCTTACTGCTGCTTTCACGGCTCTGGCTAAAGTAGAAGCAGATTTAAGGAGTACTGAAGCTGCTGCGGTTAAAAATATATTAGGCAATGTGGACAAAGCAAAAATTAATTTTGACGATTATGTTGCCGTAGCTATTCCTACATCTTCTACATTTATTTATTTAGGTCAGCAATATCAAGCTGAAGTGTTTATTACGGGTAGAAATAATACCTTAAAGCCTGAAATAGTAGTTGGAGGTCAAACCTTAGCTATTACTGATGGTAAGGGTACATATTCTGCAAGTGGTACTCGTGAAGGTGAGTTTAAGTGGAAAGCCCACGTAAAAATGAAAATGGCTGATGGTAAAGACTGGGAGGGTGAAACTGAAGAAATGACTTATCGTGTTTCTAAGCCGGTGGCTACAGTTTCTGCCGATAAAATGAATGTATTTTATATAGGCGTGGACAATCCGGTTTCTGTATCTGCACCTGGTACGGCTAAAGAAAATTTATCTGTAAGTATTTCGCAAGGTAAAATTTCGGGTGGTAATGGTGCTTATAATGTTACTGTTGACCAGCCGGGTAAAGTAAATGTGAATGTGTCCGGTAAGGGTAGCGATGGTAAAACTACTATGTTAGGCACTATGGAGTTCCGTTGTAAGCGTTTACCTGACCCCATTGCCAAATTTGGTGGTAAGTCTTTTGGAACTGTTCCTAAAGCTCAGTTAGTTTCTCAAAATCGCATATTTGCATTAATGCCGGAGGGCTTTGATTTTGATGTGAAATTCAATATCACTCACTTCAAACTTTATGTCAATAAGCCTCACTCTGATGTTCAAAGTTTTGAAAATACAAGTAATGCACTTACTGCTCCCATGACTGCTGCGCTTAATGGTGTAGTATCCGGTACACGTGTTTTCTTTGGCGATATAATAGCAGTTGGACCTGATGGTTCTAAACGTTCACTTCAAGATATAGTATTTACCGTTCAGTAATTTTTAAATCAATTTTTGTATGAAAAGAAGAATAATAGTTTTCATTTTATCTCTATTGCTTTTAGCAATAAACCCTGATGTATTTGCCCAAAAGGCAAAACCTAAAGGCGGGGGAACTAAGTCTGGTGGCGGTGCCAAAGCCGGTGGCACAAAATCCGGTGGCGGAGCCAAAGCCGGTGGTGCTAAATCCGGTACTACCAAAGGTAAAAAGGGCAAAAAAGGTAAAGGCGAGCCTGCAGTAGCTGATACTACAAGTACTGTTGCGCCACCACCAGTGGCAGAAACAAATAATGGGCCTGCTGAAGATACCGGTTTTGCAACTCCGGAAAATCTTATTGCTGCATCCGACTCCTTTGACTTTGGTAAGGTAGATTTAGATACTGCTAAGCCTTTTACCGGCTATGTGGCTTCAAACCTAAATTTATTGAAAGGCGCAAAGCCTTTCCCTTTTCCGCAGGAGGATATTCATTCCATTAAGCCGTTTATTAGAATTTGGCGTGATATATACACCACAGATTCTGAAAATAGAGTATTTTCTATGCCCGGTAATACTTTAATAGACTTTTTGATTAAAGGTATTAAAGCCGGTAAAATAGCCGCTTATGAAGATGAGACTTTCCGTAAAAAGATGACTTATGCTAAGATAATGAAAAAGCTAAGAGACAGTAGTCTAATCAATC
>RGMU01000195.1 GCA_010021705.1 Chitinophagia bacterium
CTTACTGTAGAACAAAAGAGAAAGAATATGCAAGCGGTTAAATCTAAAGGCTCAAAAATAGAAAATTGTTTGTTGAAGGCACTTTTTTCAAGCGGTTTACGGTATAGAAGAAATGACCAAAGTGTGTTCGGGAAACCGGATGTTTCTGTAAAAAAATATAAAATAGCCGTTTTTGTAGATAGCGAGTTTTGGCATGGTAAAAATTGGGAAGAACGAAAAAATGACCATAAATCTAATATTGATTTTTGGCATAAAAAAATTCAGCGAAATATGGAAAGGGATAAAGAAGTGAATGCGTATTTGCTGAATTTGGGTTGGACTGTTCTTCGCTTCTGGGGTAATGAAATAAAACACGACCTGCAAAAATGTGTAAACATTGTTTTGGAAACCAAACAAAAAAGAATGAACGCATTTGATAGTTAACGTTCGTAATTTAAATAAAGATATGGTACACGTAAATAACATACCGGATGATTTTAGGGCTAAAATCATAAATAACCGGAAGCCAACCGGTTATTCAAATAGTTTTCCACTTTCCGATTTTCATACACAACCACCATTTCCCAATAATGATGACTACACCTTTAAGTTTATTGATTTATTTGCAGGAATTGGGGGCTTTAGATTAGCACTTCATAAATTACAAGGTAGATGTGTATTTACAAGTGAATGGGATAAAGAAGCACAGAAAACATATTTGGCTAATTTTGGGGATATGCCTCATGGTGATATTACAAAATCATCTACAAAGAATGCAATACCCGATGGATTTGATGTTTTGTGTGCCGGGTTCCCCTGCCAGGCATTTTCCATTGCCGGAAAAAAGGGAGGCTTTGAAGATACCAGAGGAACTTTGTTTTTTGATGTTGCCGAAATAATAAAAACCAAGCAGCCAAAGGCAATTTTTTTAGAAAATGTAAAAGGCTTAATTAGCCACGATAAAGGTAGAACACTTGCGACTATATTAAACGTGCTTAGAAATGAGTTAGGGTATTTTGTTCCGGAGCCTAAAGTGATTAACGCTAAAAATTTTGGAGTTCCCCAAAATAGAGAGCGGATTTACATTGTTGGATTTCATCCAAGCACTAAAGTAAAAGAATTTGATTATCCTAACGGAATTACTACCCTACCATGCTTCGCAGATGTCAAAGAAAGTAGCGTTGTACCAACAAAATATTACATATCTACTCAATACTTAAAAACATTATACGAACATAAAAAGAGGCATGAGGATAAAGGTAACGGCTTTGGGTATATTATTATACCCGATGACGGCATCGCCAACGCAATATTGGTAGGGGGTATGGGAAGAGAGCGAAATTTAGTGATTGATAAAAGGATTACAGATTTTAGACCTACCACTGCTATTAAAGGCTCGGTAAACAGAGACGGTATTAGACGAATGACACCCAGAGAGTGGGCTAGGCTACAAGGTTTTCCCGATAACTTTATTATCCCCGTTGCTGATGCATCTGCTTATAAACAATTTGGCAATTCGGTAGCAGTACCTGCAATACAGGCAACAGCCCAAAAAATATTAGAAAAAATAATAAGATAGCGATGAGCATTTTACAAAATATAGGTATTGTGGTGGGAAGTGATAATAAGGCGGAAAAAATATTTTCCGAGCTTTATCCTAATTTTTTTGAAGTAGAATATGATAGACCTTCTGAATACATTGTAAAATATTGGGAAAGCTATAAGAGCAAAACAATAAGTAATAACAATCAAAATGGCAAGATATTTGAATATATATTGGCTACATTATTTATTAGGGAAGGTTTATTGCCTTTTTATTTGAATGCTAAGGTTACTTTTATACCCAATGTTATATACGATATAATGTTTTATGCACTTGATAGAGGTCCGATATGTATTTCTGCAAAAACGAGCTTGCGGGAAAGATATAAACAAGCCGATTTAGAAGCAATAGTATTAAAAAATGTTCATCGCAGAGCCTTATGCTTTTTAATAACTTTAGAAGAAGAAGAGGCTAAAAGTATTAAGAGAAAAATAGATGCCCATGAGGTGATTGGCATAGATGAAGTAATTGTGGCAACAGAACCACAATTTGATAGTTTTATTTTTCGCTTGAAAGGGATGACTTTAATTGAACCTCAACCCTTTGAAGTAATTCAAAGCAACCAGTTGATATCTAAAGACAAGATAGAGAAAAAATAGTTTTACTCTCCCCTACTAAAGCAATAACAACGACAGCCCTACAAAGCCTACTTCCGTTTTATAGGGTATTACAACGCTAAAACACAGCCTAAACGTTCCCCTTCACCTAACAAAACGCCTCTTCAAAGTGCATAATTTCGGTTATGGTGTTGCCGGAGAGTTGAATGCCTATAATGTCAAACCGAATGTATTTATAAGCCGGGTGGGCTTCTAAAAAGTATTTGCCGGCAGTGCGCAGGTGTTGCCTTTTGGTTTTGGTTACGCTTTCTTCGGGATAGCACCAGCTGCCGGCACCCCTTGTTTTTACCTCTACTATAATGGGTATATTGCTTTTTTTCTAAATATTCCCGCGCAATTACTTCACCATTTACGCCTGTTTGCATACCTTTGTGCATAGTATCAGTTTCGTAATTTTTTCCAATATACAATAGTTATACGAATGAAAAATTTGGTTGTCAATTTTAGCCGTCAGTTACAAGAAGCCCTTGCCATTGGCAAGGCATATAGCTTTACCACCGCCCCGCGTTCTTTTATCAATGTTGTGGTATCGGGCTTGGGCGGTAGCGGTATAGGAGGCTCTATAGTGCAAAACTATATGACTGACAAACTTGCCATTCCGTTTATTGTAAACAAAGACTATTTTTTGCCTGCCTTTGTAAGCAAAGATTCGTTGGTTATTGTATGCTCTTATTCCGGCAACACCGAAGAAACCATAGCTGCCATGATGCAAGCCCTTGAAGTGGGAGCAACAGTTATGTGCATCACCTCCGGTGGCAAAATAGCCCAAATAGCCGCAGAGCGAGGCTTAGACTGTATATTGGTGCCCGGAGGCATGCCACCACGCGCTTGCATAGGCTATTCAGTAACGCAGCTGCTATATACACTATGCCACTTTGGCTTAACCGACAATAGCTTTGAAGCCGAGCTAACTGCCTCTTACCAATACCTTGATGCCAATGCCGAACAAATTCAACAGCAAGCGGCTGACCTTACGGCTCAAATTATAGGCAAGCTGCCCATTATATATTCGGCACCGGCTTGGGAGGGCGTAGCGGTGCGTTTTCGCCAACAGCTGAACGAAAACAGCAAAATGCTGTGCTGGCACGCCGTGATACCGGAAATGAACCATAACGAGCTGGTAGGCTGGAGAGACGATGCCACCGACAAAGTGGTGATTCTGCTCCGCAACCATGACGACTATGAGCGCACCCAAACCCGCATGGAAATTAACAAAACCGTGTTTCAAAAGCACAATGCCACTATATTAGAAATATACAGCACCGGCACCGGCTATTGGGAAAAAGCATTTTACCTTATTCACCTTACCGACCATATATCGGTTATGCTGGCAGACCTTCGCCAATTAGACGCTACCGAAGTAAAGGTAATAGATTTCTTAAAAGGAGAATTAGCTAAGAATTAGGTTTTATAGTGCTGTTAAGTACAACTACTGTTTAACTATACGCTAAAAAAGCGTACCGTCTATGGCACTATCGCCATACAGAGAACCGTTTACCCCCATGCCAAAAAAGGCATAATCGTAAAACGTGGGGTCGGTGGGGTTTAGGAGGCTGCAAAGCTCGGTAAGCTGAATGGCGTTTTTCCAGCTTAGCTTTTCATTGGGCAATAAAGATAGCTTACAGGCTTCGTGCGCCACAT
>RGMU01000196.1 GCA_010021705.1 Chitinophagia bacterium
AGCAGCGGGGTTCTACAAAGTTAAACCAGCGGTTAAAGCGGGCTAAGTCGTTGTCTTCTCCGTCTTCTTCTTTTTCGGCGGGGTTGTGTAGGTCTTCTTGTAAAAAGGCTTGTTTTATTTTGTATATATTACTTGGCTTGCCGGCAGACTTGGTTTGAGCCATTGCTCCCGATGATAGCACCAATAGGGATACAGACAGCAACGTATAGGACAGTGTACGCATGTATAATAGGAAAATTTTGATAAAGGTAGGCAAAATATAAATAACTGTGCCACTTGCGTTATTAATAACGGTATTTTATATGTTTGGCTTGGTAAATTGCACTAAACTTATTGCTATCTTTACCGTCTAAAACATGGCATAATAATATGAAAAACACCATAGCCGTATTGCTGCTTTGCTTTGTGCTTGTTGCCGTGCCTACAAGCGTTTTTGCCCAAAATTTTGACGAAGTGCCGCCACCCATGCGGAGCATAGTGGACAAAATGCCCAAGCCAAAGTTTGACCTGAACACCTATCTTACCACCAGCATGAAGTATCCTAAAGTTGCCCTTGAGAAAAAGATAGAGGGCAGGGTATTGGTAAACTTTTCGGTGAACGAGCAGGGCAAAATTACCGATGTAAGGGTTATACAGTCGGTAGGTGGTGGCTGCGATGAAGAAGCCATGCGCGTTATAAAAGGCATGCCCGCATGGACACCCGGCGAAAAAGACGGCAAAAAAGTGAAAGTAAATTTAACCCAACCGCTTGATTTTAAACTAAAGTAGCTACTTTTAACATACCATGAAACACACATTAGCCTTAATAGCACTATCGGGGGCACTTGCAGTAGCACCCGTTACTATTTTTGCACAAAACTCAAAAAAAATTGTACCTCATAAAAGCGATACCGGTAACATATATGATTTTGTAGAGAAAATGCCCCAAGCAGGGTACGATATTAATAAATTTTTAAAAAAAACTTGCACTATCCAGAGGTAGCCATGAAAAAAGGCATTCAGGGTAGGGTGATAGTGAACTTTGTAGTAAATGAAGACGGCTTTATAAGCGATGTCAAAGTTTTGAGAGGTATAGGTGGCGGTTGTGATGAAGAAGCACTGCGCGTTATCAAAGCCATGCCCACATGGACACCCGGAGAGCAAGATGGCAAAAAGGTGAAGACCTATTTCACACAACCTATTAGCTTTAGGCTAAGATAAAGTGCTATTGCGCTTCTGCTTTGCTATCGGCATTGGTGCGCCAAAGGGCAAGCTGCAAACGGATGCCTTCTAAGTGAATTTTTTCATACAGCTTGGTAATAAAGTCGCGGTTTAAGCCGTGTAGGTCGGCGCGCTTGCCGGTTTCCTCCACTATTTCGCGCCAGCGGGTAGGCTGATAGGCAGTTAGCCCGCATTCATACTTTATTTCCCCTGCCTGCATACCAATTTCCATGCGGCGGGCTAAAAGGTCTATTATTTCGGCATCAATGGCATCTACCTGCTGCCTTAAATACTCTAATTGTGTTTGCCTAACGGCATTAGGCGTGGTTTCGGCTTTCACTTGCAAGCCTTCTAATAACGTTTGGAGCTGCTGTGGTGTAATTTGCTGTGCGGCATCGGTAAGGGCAGTAGCGGGAGACGGATGCGTTTCTATCATCAATCCGTCAAAGTGCAGGTCAAGTGCCTTTTGTGCCACATCGGCTATCAGGGAGGCATTGCCGGTAATGTGGCTGGGGTCGCAAAGGAGGGGCAAAGCGGGCATACGCCTTTTTAGCTCCATAGGAATGGGCCAATTAGGCTGATTGCGGTAGCCGGAGGGTGTTTTATAGCCGGTAAACCCGCGGTGTATGGCTGCTAAGCGCGTTATGCCCGCTTTCGCAAAGCGTTCAATGGCACCCTGCCATAGTTCTATATCGGGGTTAACTGGGTTTTTAACAAATATGGGTATGTCTATGCCCGCTAAGGCATCGGCAATATGCTGCACCTGAAAAGGGTTTACAGTGGTGCGCGCCCCTACCCACAGTGCCCCTGCGCCATAGCGCAATGCGGCTTCCACATGTGCCGGTTCGGCTACTTCGGTAATATAAGGCAAGCCGTAGGCTAAAGACGCTTCTTGCAGCCATTCCAATGCTTTAACGCCCATGCCTTCAAAAGCACCGGGACGGGTGCGGGGCTTCCACACACCGACACGCATATAGCTAATGCCTAATTGGCTTAAACTATGCGCCACAGCCATAATTTGAGACTGAGACTCTGCACTGCAAGGACCGGCTATTAACAGCGGCTTAGAAGCATTAATGGTAAGCATTATGCAAAGCTACGGAAAAACCCTATACCAACCGCAAACATGCAGTCTATAGCCTTATAGACAAACGGGACAGGCTTATGCCGTTACTAAATCGCGGTGTTCTGAATTTACCATTTGCAGGGCTAAGTTCCTGATAGACGGATAAACCAGCTCATAAACGCTTTTTTTACTCTCCGGCACATCGCTTGCCTGCATTGCCACTATGTATATGATAGACTCCGGAATGTCTAACACCGTGCACATTTTGGTAATGGTTTTTTGGCTGGGGCGTTTAACGCCGGTTTCAATTTGGGATAAGGAAGTTTGTGAAATATTACACTTGTCAGCCAATTCGTACTGTGTAATAGACAATTTCTTCCTGATAGACTTAATAGCAATTCCTATATTCATTTGGACAAGATTTAGGAAACAAAAAAATAAAGTTAGGAAATTATGTTTCTTTTTGCAGGCTTTACACCCACACTTAATAAGACGCACCATTTGCCTAAAAGGTTGGAATTCGGAGCAATTATTTTTGCCTGATTAACCAACATACTGTTAATATCTTGCAACTTAAATATTGGCAGTGTATAAAACATTACAATTCCAATAGGTCAGCAAAAAAAAAACACCACCACAAATGTCCATTAACCCTAATTCAAAATATTTACACATACAAAAAGGAGCTATTGTTATAGCCCCTTTTTGTGTATTACAGTCAATTAGTTGGTTGTGCTTACTATTAATGCAAATAGTCAAAGCAGTCAAAGCCTTCGTTTTTAACGTCAGATACTATTGCGCCGTCTTGCATGGTAATGGTGCGGTGGGCTTGCTTGGCAAGTGCTTCATTATGCGTAATGATAAGGAATGACTGCTTTAGCGTGGCACACAATTTGCAGAATAGCTGGTGAATGTGCTGTGCGTTAGCAGAGTCAAGGTTGCCGGTAGGTTCGTCTGCCAATATAAGGTGTGGACGGTTTACTAATGCTCTTGCCACAGCTACGCGCTGCTGTTCGCCACCGCTTAACATGTGTGGCAAGTGGTATAGCTTTTCGTTTAGCCCCACTATTTTTAACATTTCCATAGATGCTTGGTTAGCTTCTTTCATGGGTCTGCCGGCTATTAATTTAGGCATACGCACATTTTCTAAAGCCGTAAATTCGGGCAACAAATAGTGGAATTGGAAAATAAAGCCCATTTGCACATTTCTTACCTTTGCCAACTTGCTGATGGTTAGCATGGTCATTTCAGTTTGTTCTAAGAACACGCTGCCGGTGTTGGGTTTTTCAATACCTCCTATGAGGTGTAGCAGGGTGGTTTTGCCGGCACCTGATGCGCCAACAACAGAAACGATTTCACCCCTTTCCATGTTAAACGATACATTGTTAACCACTTGGCGCGTACCGTAGCGCTTTGATAAATTTCTTACTTGTAGCATGTTTGCGTTAAATTTGCTGTTAATAGATGTGTTTTATTAATTGCTCGAAGGAAATAAATAAATATTGTGTTTTATAATTCTAACTCGTTTGCTTTTAATTCTTCGTCTTCATCACCTCCTACAAGCAGGTTGATG
>RGMU01000197.1 GCA_010021705.1 Chitinophagia bacterium
AAGCAAGCCTTAGAAAACATTACCCCTTTGCATAGAAGCGCAGACGCTCAGCCCGGTTCTGTGGTGCATACGGAGGCTGGTAAATACTACATTTCTATAGGTGCGGGCAAGCTGCAAATAGATGGTATTACCTATTATACTATTTCACCTGATGCTCCCGTTGCAGCTCAAATATTAGGCAAAAAAGCAGGAGACAGCTTCACGCTCAATGGCAAGTCCATTAAGATTTTAGAGGTGATTTAGGGCTATTACACACAGTCCCACATCATTAAGGCTTTTTGCAGCAACTGTTGCATATCTAACCCCTTCATGCACGCAAAGTGCCCTTTGGGGCATTCCTTAAACCCTATTTTACTACACGGGCGGCAGCTTAATCCGACATTCTCCATATAAAAGCTGTGGTTCGGTTGTGTATATGCAGGCTTATTTTTGTCATAGTAGGGGTACATGCCCATCTGAGGCGTGGTGTTGCCCCAAAGCGATATTATAGGTTTGTTAAACGCAGCTGCAATGTGCATCATGCCCGTATCATTAGATATAACCAGCCGAGCATTTTTCAGCATATAAGCCGACTCATGAAGGCTTAACTTACCGCAAGCGTTCCAGATATTGCCATTTCCTGCACCCTTTATTTCCTCCCCCATCTCAAAATCTTCTTTGCCTCCAATTAGCACAGTAGGGTAGGGGAATTGGCTTAAAAATAGCTTCCACTGGTCGGCAGGTAGTTGCTTCGTAGCCAAAGACCCGCCAATAGAAGCTACCAAATAATTATTACCCAAGCCACTACCCGGCAATGGCGGAGGCTGCATATTAGCCGGTAGGTAATACTCCAAGCCATCACCATCATCGGTAATGCCTAGTGGCGCAAGTGTGTCAATATACCTGTTAACAATGCTTGTATTGGGCATAAGTTCCGGCTTTTTTAGTTGCACATAGAGCCACTTTTCCATGTTTAGCTTCTTAAAAGAGGTGGAGGGTGCTTTAAGCCTCCATTTAAGACGCTGTGTGCGTAGGTTATGGTGCAGGTCTATAATGTAGTCAAACTTTTGAGCCGCTAAGGCTTCTATAAAGCCACTATCTTTGTCGTTGTATAGGTGTACCCTATCAATATGAGGACAATGCTCTAACAATGCCGAAAAGGCAGGCTTAATAAGATAGTGCACCCTATAATCCGGCTTTTGCTGCTTAATACACCGCAAAACAGGCGATGTAAGCACAATATCACCGATAGAAGACAGTCTTATAACAAGTAGCTTCATACTCATCTGCTAATTAGGAGCGTAGGTTAGCTCGCACCACGCCTTATCTTCCACCACTCCTAAAGCCTCTTTGGCAATATTGCTAATACCAATCACACAGCCGTCAAATGCCTTTGTTTCCGGCATAGTGCCCAATACTTGCACCACTATTGTTTTGCCCGTACCAGGGTTAAACACTTTAATGGCAGTCCCTTTTGTGCTTGTATTATGAAAGGCGTAAAACTTATCATTTTTACCGGGCTTTTCAAAAAACACCACTTTACCCTTTTCACTTATGGTGTTAGAACCATTGCTCGTTTGCACATCATACAAACTGTCTAAGCTACTATTACCCGTACTCGTTGCCACAGTTTTTACCTCTTTTAACTTAGGGTAAGCAAGTCCGTTTGTCAAGTTAATAGAATCCTTTTTTACCATCTTCATCCAGCCTATAAACACTGCCTGCCCTTGCTCTAAGGTATTCCCTTTAAGGTTATTCCACAGCACAATGTCCGGCTTTTTTATACCGGTATATAGGGCTATAGTTTGCAGGTCATCATATTCGCCAACTTTGAAATAAAGCTCCTGCTGATAGTCAATGCCTTGCTTGTAACGAGCCTTAGAATACGTAGCTTCTAAAAGGGGAATATACACCTCTGTGCCGATAGGTAGCTTTTTCATACCGCGCAGCATACTCATGTTTTCTATTTTCTCCACCGGAGTATAAAATCGGCGGGCAAGCATTTGAAGCGACTCTCCCTCTTGGGCATAGTAAAGAATTGCAAGTTCTTTGCCTTTTTTTACAACAAACAAACTATCTTTGGTTTGAGTGTATGCTACCCCTATATTTAGCAGTAACAGGAATAAGATAAGGCTGTATTTAAACATAAGAAATGATATTTATGTTATTACTCTGTGCAAAATTCATACCAAACCGCCTTTAATTTTACCACTAACTTAAATAATGCAGGTAATATTAAGGCTGTACGCATGAAGTTGTGCAAATGTAAAAGAAAAATTGCACCTATTAACCCTAAGTACTTATTTTTGTGGATAATAAATACACAAAAGGCATGAACAGAGATAATGCAATATTTCAACTGATTGAAGAGGAACTTAGCAGACAAAGGCACGGATTAGAGTTAATAGCGTCTGAAAACTTTACAAGTATGCAGGTAATGCAGGCTATGGGTAGCGTATTAACTAATAAATATGCTGAAGGCTACCCGGGTAAACGGTATTACGGTGGCTGCGAAGTAGTGGACAAAAGCGAGCAATTAGCCATAGACCGTGCTAAAGAAATATTTAACGTATCTTATGCCAATGTGCAACCCCATAGCGGTGCACAAGCCAATGCTGCCGTTATGCTTGCCTGCCTCAAACCGGGTGATACTTTGCTTGGCTTAGACCTTAGCATGGGGGGGCATTTAACACATGGCTCTCCGGTAAATTTTTCCGGCAAATTGTATAATGCCGTGCACTATGGTGTGGAAAAAGAAACCGCAAGAGTGGACTATGCCATGCTGGAGGAACAAGCTCACTTACATAAGCCTCAAATGATAGTATGCGGTGCATCGGCTTATAGCCGCGATTGGGACTATGCCCGCATCAGGGCTATTGCCGACAGCGTTGGCGCATGGGTGTTGGCAGATATTTCGCACCCCGCAGGGCTTATAGCTAAAAATTTATTGAATTCTCCTTTTGAACATTGCCATTTTGTTACCACTACCACCCATAAAACCCTTCGCGGTCCACGTGGCGGATTAATATTAATGAAGAATGACTATGAAAACAAAAAAGGTATCACCGGACCAAAAGGCGAGCTAAAAACAATGCAACAACTTATTGACCTGGCAGTGTTTCCCGGCACGCAGGGCGGTCCTTTAGAGCACGTTATTGCTGCCAAAGCAGTGGCGTTTTATGAAATTCTACAGCCTGAATTTGAAACTTACAGCAGGCAAGTTATAGCTAATGCCAAAACAATGGAAAAGCTCTTTACTGAAAAAGATTACCACATTGTATCAGGTGGCACAGACAATCACTTATTGTTAATAGACCTAAGAAACAAGGGTATTACCGGCAAACAGGCAGAAAATACACTTGTAAAAGCCGATATTACCATTAACAAAAACATGGTACCGTATGACGATAAGTCTCCTTTCATTACATCAGGTATCAGGATAGGCGTACCGGCAATTACCACAAGGGGGCTTAAAGAAGGTGATATGCAGCAAGTAGTGAATTGGATAGATTCTATTTTAACCGATATAGGCAACGAGGCAAACATCCTAAAAGTAAAGCAAGAGATTAACAGCTATATGGATGCCTTCCCGCTATATCCGGAATTATCGGCATTTGCACAGCACTATGAAAAAATATGATGTTGTAATTGTGGGGGCAGGACCCGCAGGGTGTATGGCAGCATTGGCGTTGCGCAATAGTAACCTCAAAGTAGCATTGGTGGATAAAGCCATCTTCCCGCGTGATAAAGTATGCGGAGAATCGTTGCACCTCAAGGGCATAAACGCCCTCCGCAATTTTGGGCAGGAATAAGACGCACAATTGACGGCCG
>RGMU01000198.1 GCA_010021705.1 Chitinophagia bacterium
AAAAACTTGCATGAAGCACCTTGTCATTGTCTAACAAATACAACCTTGCGCTATTGCCCTTTTCTGACCATTCTAAAGCATTATGCTCTTTTTTATCCAATTCATACACATAGACCTTATACTTGGCAGAACGCCTATACACAGCCTCTCCATCTACAAACAGCAATAGCTTATCCTCATTTTTACTAAACTCATAATGGCTAACGGCAACTGCCTTACCGTCCCAATACAGGTCTTTCAGGTTTAGCAATGTTTTTACCTTTTTACCCGTTTTAACGTCATATACGTTAATTTCGTCTTTATCGGCATCAGCATCACGCTCTGTATAGTGCTCTCCGTCTTTCATCATCATAAATGCCGATACGTCTTTTATACGGAAAGTATAATTTTTATACAAATCATCTAACGTGATTTTCTTTTTTTCCTGCGCCACAACCGGCAATGGGGCTATGCAACTATGTGCCACAAAAAAAGAGATAAACAGTAGTATTTTGCTTTGCTTCATGGCATAAAGATATAGTTTTTCACTATATTGCCCCTATAAAAAACCCATAATGTATTACTTTTGACCCTTTTTCCACCATTATTAGGCGAATGACTATCCACCGCGAAGGTTATCCTTATATTCTTATTGCTACGGCTTTATTAGCCATTATTGGCTATGTGTGCATCAACGTAGTGCCTTGGCTATGGCTATCTATACTTATAGCGATACCCGCATTTTTACTATGGCTATGGGTAGTGGCATTTTTCAGGCTGCCGGCGCGCCAATTTGTGTTTGACCCTAAAAAGATAATAGCCCCCGCAGACGGCAAAATTGTGGTGATAGAAGAAGCAGACGAACCTGAATATTTTAAGGCAAAACGCCTGCAAGTGTCTATTTTCATGTCCCCCTTAAATGTACACGTAAACCGCTGCCCTATGAACGGCACGGTTTGCTACCAAAAATACCACCCCGGCAAATATTTAGTGGCTTGGCATCCCAAATCTTCTACCCTGAACGAGCGCACCACCGTAGTGATAGACAACGGCAACCTAAAAATACTATTGCGCCAAATAGCCGGTGCCGTTGCCCGCCGCATAGCCTGCTATGTAAAGCAAGGAGATGCCGTGCAGCAAAACGGTGAATTTGGCTTCATTCGCTTTGGCTCACGCGTAGATATATTTTTACCACCCGGCACCAAAGTAAACGTTAACATTGGCGATATAGTAAAAGGCGGTATTACGGTGATAGCGGAGGTGTAGGGGGGAAATTGGCAGTTAAATATTTTGTTACCTGCTTAAAAAATCATTCACTGCATTAAAAGTGGACTGCTTGCTGGTGGCATGTGAAATAAACCAATTAGGGTTATTTTGCGAAGGGTCTATGCCAAAATGCTTAAAAAATACATTTTGCCAATAATATTTTAGCAGCGGTTGAACATTATATAGGTCTTTTTGCGAATCGCGCACTCTAATTTCCAACATCAATATTTCAATCGGATATTTTGAAATATCACTCTCTATATGAGGTAGTTGCAGCAAGTCAGGGTGCTTTTGGAATGCTTCGCTCATAGGCATACCATTCTCCACATCCGCAGCAATTTCCCTTATTTGATTATCGCTACCCGTATATAGCTTCGCCTTCTTATTTGGTTTTGTGGCTTCTAAATATCCATCAGTTATTATTATTATTTTGTTAATAAAACTGTCATACAGGTTTGATTTTTTCAGATTTACAGCAACTGAATTGGCAAAATAATTTACATAGTCCGCTCCGGCAGTTTTCTGTGTTGCATTAGCGTAGTCGTACAGCTTTTTTGTGTTTCTATAAAACCTATCTCCTACTGCACTGTAATATAGTCTATTACTTTGCCCCGGTTTATGCTTTGACAGGTCAAAAATTAGGCTATCCGCAACTTTGCACATTTGAGTAGCTATTTCTCCCTCTCCGGTAATATCTACACGCAAGCAATGCTTCGTATTTTCTCCAATGTGGGTGTGTTTTTCAAATGCAGCCCATATATGGTTCAATATTGCTGTATCATAATCTACCGGAGATTCGTTGCTTAGGTTTTCTTTTATTCTAAGTGAGAAATCCGGTATTATTATAAGGTTTATATTTCTTGGCAAAGGTGGCAGAATTGCTTTCCATTCATTGATTTGAGCATCAGTTGGGTGAAAAGACATCACTTTATCTTTCAAAATATGAACTAAGGCAGTATCACTTTTAATTTCGTCCCTATTATCTTGCCAAACTTTTTTTGCCTCTGCCAAACTATTGCACCTATCAATTAATAAATTGTAGTCTTTAATATTACAACCCATTGAAAAGACCATTTGGCATAAAAGACAAAGCAGTATGTTCTTTTTAATCAATGTTTGCATTTAGTGCTTCTATCTTATTATTTAACCAAGTTTCCTTCTCTTTTTCTGCTTCTTCGCCAGCAGTACGTAAATATGATTTCCATCCTTGCATAAAGTAGGCTAAATACGACTTTAAGGTGTCTGTATCAATAGATGTAATAATCTTAATTTCATAATCACTCTTTTTCTTTATCCGCTTTTGTTTCAACTCCTCCGTGGTTTTAATGTCTTCTTCCAAATGAAAAATTTTTTCCCCTAAATCTTTACTATCTTTTCTGAATTTCTCAAGCTCAAGGTCTTTTTCTTTTTGCTTAACAGACAGTTGAGTATCAGGTTGAATTTCCTTATGTTTAGTAAAAGTATAATTAAGTAGTGCTCCCCATATTACATATACAACAAATCCTAATAATAAAATCAAATAAAAATTCACATCCTTCCATATTAATCCAAACTCCCATTTTTCATCAATTAACCCCTTATTGTAACTATAATTATGCATTCCGTATGAAATTTTATAACCAATTATTGCATCTAAAATGAGCGTAATTAGTAGTACACTTACAACAGCAGGATATTTTTTTTTCTCCAATGAATCATTTATCAGAAACCCAAGGGCAAGGAAAATAATCGGGAATAATAAAGTAAGTAGTAATATCCCAAACCCTTTATGCCACGCAGAGTTAAAAACGTTAACGTCAAATATTTGCCCATTTGTAATTCCATAAATAGCAGAAAAACCACTTGCAGAATAAAAGAAGAACAGATAAGCAGATAATGCTATAACAATAAAAGCAGCAATATAAAGAGGTAATAATTCTGTAAAGGGTATTTTTTGTGTACCTAAACCATTACGTTCCTTTTCTATCCTTAATACAGCTTCTTCAGCACTCTGCTTACTAGTTATGAGGCTTTTTACTTCCCCTGTCTGTTTATTTACTTTAGCAGTCAACTCCTGTATTTCATTTTCTAACGACACAATGATTTTAGCCCTTTGTTCTTCATTCATGTGCGCTTCCTTTAACAACACATGATATACTGTATCTAAAGAAGTAGGTAGCATTTTGGGGTTACAAGTTGCAGCCTCTGCCTCCTTTTTACCTAACTCACGCAACTCCTGCATTTTCTCGTCTTCCATAAAATTTGTTTATTGAATGCAAAATTATTGCGTGTGTATGGAGTTACCTATTTTTTGTAGTAGTTTTACCCTCTGTATTTTTACTTTTTTTACACTAATAACTAAATTATTGTATATGTTTCCTGAAAAGTTAGACAATGTTGCTATTGGGCAGAATATTGCAAAGTTTAGAAGGCTAAAAGAACTGAAAGCATTAGATGTAGCCGAACAGTTAGGCTTAAAGGAAAGTGCTTACACTAAGTATGAAAGAGGTGAAACCGCTATTACCATAGACTTTATTCAACGTATTGCCGATATATTAGAGATAAGCCCCTTCAACATTTTAATG
>RGMU01000199.1 GCA_010021705.1 Chitinophagia bacterium
GAATGTCGCTTAGGCTGTTAGCTGTGGCTATAAACATTACTTTGCTTAGGTCAAACTCCAATTCTAAGTAATTGTCATAAAAAAGTCGGTTATCAAGCTATCGGATAAAATATTACTAAAAATTATTCAGGAATATACCCGTGAGAGCGGGGTTAGGGAACTTGACAGAATGCTTGCTGCGGTGATGCGCTACACGGCTAAGCAAATTGCTTTAGAAGAAGAGGTTGCTAAAAATGTTACTGCCGAGCACATAGAAAAAATATTAGGTAAGCCGAGATATAACAACGAAATTTATACTAAAGGTCATCCACCGGGTGTGGTAGTTGGCTTAGCGTGGACGGCTGCCGGAGGCGATATACTGTTTATAGAAACCTCTATAAGCAAAGGAAAAGGTGGGCTGACTCTTACCGGCAACTTAGGCGATGTAATGAAAGAAAGTGCCACCACTGCCCTATCTTATCTTAAAGCCCACGCCCAAGAATATGGCATTGCAAGTGAACTTTTTGAAGAAACGCATGTGCACGTGCACGTGCCGGAAGGGGCTGTTCCAAAAGACGGACCCAGTGCCGGCATAACGATGTTAACCGCCTTAACATCTGCTTTTACTAAGCGAAAAGTGAAGCCTTATTTAGCCATGTCAGGCGAAATAACGCTTAGGGGCGAAGTGTTGCCGGTGGGGGGTATAAAAGAAAAAACACTGGCTGCTAAGCGTGCCGGCATAAAAAACATTATTCTGTGCAAGCAAAATCAAAAAGATGTTGACGAAATACCGCAAAACTATATTGCCGGTATCACATTTCACTTTATTGAGGAAGCTAATGAAGTGTTATCTAATGCGTTAGAGTAAAACAGCTTAACGCTAATATTTACCAAAATAAACTCTTGCGAAGGCATGTGCACACATCCTTCGCAATTTTTTATTCTATAACTACAGTCCTACCCTCCGAAGGTTGGTTGGAAACCGCTTTTAGATAATAAATGCCTTTGGGCAATTCGGGTAATGATATATTACTTTGGTTGGGTGTTACTGGGGTTGTAAATACTTTTATGCCTAAAGTATTATAAACTTCAATAGTGTTTATCATGGCATTGGGTGCAAAAGAAAGGCTTATAATGCCGGTGGAGCTTGGATTAGGATAAACGTTGAAAATGTCTGCATTGAGTGAAAGCGGATTTATACCAAGCGTGCAGCCGGTGAGCACGGGAAGCGTGCCTGAAAAATAGTTAAAATCTGCCTTAAACGATTGGTAGTAGATGTTGGCTGCGGTGGCATCGTGGATAATGAGCGTATTCTCATCATTATCGGTATTGGCAGATAAACTCCAATTATGAGAGCCGGTTAGCACTAAAGGGTCAGAACAGGTGTCGGAAGGGTCAACTATTAAATATTTGTTGTGGTAAATGCCCGTGCCATAATACACCTTAAATTGAGATGCCGGTAAGCCGCTTTGCAGTGCTGTAAAGGCACTATTAGAGGCATAATCGCTATAATTATCTACTATACCGGCTACATAAACCCCCGCACTGCGGCGGTTAAGAATGGCAGTGGCATTGGTAGAATAGGTAAAGGTGTACATGCCAAAATATAAATCAGTTTTAGCACTATTTATGGCATTCACAATTTTGGCATTGGTGTTGTCGGCAGGGCTGAAATATAACTCCACGCGATGCCCGTCTATGATAAAATTGTGTGCGCCTTGGTCTGTTTTAAGGTGTCCAAACTTAGCATTAGCGGTGTTATATGCCATGCCGGTATCGCCCCACATCATATTAAACTGGTTGGTATAAGCATGTGCTAAGGCACTGTCTTGCACAATAACTACATTGTCATAATCGGTATTAAATTGAGCTACAGACCAGTTGGTTGACCCTGTCCACACAACGGCATCGTTAGGGTCAGAAGATTTAGCGTCTATTATCATAAACTTATTGTGCATTATGGTAAAAGACGAAGAAGTTGGGCTTGCCAACACCGGTATTGCCGATGCCAAACTTGCCACACCGGAATTGGTAGAGCTTCCGTCTTTTATCCACCTTACTTTTACGCCACGAGCTTGTGCACTGTTAATGGCATTAATGACAGTGGTAAGGGAAGCGGAGGTGGTAGAGGTAAAATTATAAACCGCTACATCTATGGTATATTTAGCACGGCTAATGTAGGCTGCAAGCGTATCATCTATTCTGCCATTAAGGTTAATGGCATTTACACCGGTGGATACAGAGTTATCCACATTATGGTTAAAATAATACTTAATTTTATTTTGAGCGAAGGCAGCCGGAGAAAGCAAGCAAAATGCTGCTAAGGTGAATAGTAATTTGTACATAAAATGGCAAAGAGCGCAAATTTACCCTATTTACAGCATAATATTGCAAAACGCTTCACAAAAATGGAAATTGGAGGGATAAATCATTAAATAGACACCATGCACACACCTATTTATACTCTGTCATCACCTTAAAGCCCATTACCCTACCCTTCTTAAAGTCGCCCATGTCTTCTTGGTAATACTTTTGGTTACGCTCTGAAAGGTATTTGGGGTCAAGTTCGCTAAGGTCGGGCTTGCCGGCATTTATCCATGCGGTGTACCAATAAGAAGCTGTTGCAGCTACGGCGGCGCGCATTTGCTTTTCTACCATTCCTCCCAATAGTTCATGGTAAACATGGGCATATTCGTAAGCATATATCAGTGTTCCAAATTTAGTTTTGGCTGGCTGCCTTGCCGGAGACATTTTGAACAATAAATTTTCCGGTTTATCGGCACGTAGCTTTTTGTCGTTATACAGCACTTCTTTCACCAAGCCGTTGCTGTGTTCTATAATTTCCCATGTGTAGGCTTCTACATTGTCAATGTATTTAGCTTCGGCAAACAGGCTATAATCTTTACCGAAAAGCTCCGGTAGCTGCGACTCCCACAACCCATGAATGCCTGCTTGGTCTTTGGTTTCGCCGTCATGGAATATAGTGGTGTGAAGTGGCATGTGGGCATCGCCTACATAGTGGGCAAGATTAGCTGCTACAAATAGTATTTCAGGCTTGTTCTTATTGCGCATGGCATTGCTTAGCTTCTCTACCATTTCTTGTATTGTCCAAGGCAGAGTGCCATATTTGTTTACACTGTCTTTCGCAAATTTTGTATAAACATCACTAACAGTCTTAAACTTTTCAGCTTCTTGCAAGCCATTGTATTTTTCAATATTTATATAGTGGCGCGGGTGCTCTACGCCATCGTGCATGGTATATTTGCGAATATCGGGAGCAACGGCTTCTTCGGTAATATAGTCGGCATGGTTATAAAAAAACATGCCCATTTCTTTTGGCAAGGCTAATACAGCACCCCTATTGATTTTGGAATGACCCCATACGCCCCACGCCATACAACGGCTATTAGGCAGTAAAAACATACCTATCACTAAGCCGCACACTACAGGTATAATATTTTTATTCATAAAGGAATAATTAATGTACTACAAATCGTAATGTTTTTTTAATA
The DNA here is from genome assembly GCA_010021705.1 of Chitinophagia bacterium. GTDB lineage: Bacteria > Bacteroidota > Bacteroidia > Chitinophagales > Chitinophagaceae > RGMU01. The sequence continues at coordinate 3,492 of RGMU01000199.1, forward strand.
TTTTCGTTTTCAACCTTCAAAAAGTAAATACCGGGTGTGGTTATGGCAGGGAGTTCAATACTTTGGTTTATTTTTTCATAAGTGCCGATTTGCATCACTTTGCCTATAATATTTAGTACTGTTAGCGTGGTATTGTATAACGGCTGGCGAGTAATAAAAATCGTGTTGCCGGTGCTTGGGTTGGGTGCTATGGATATATTAGTATTATCATCTGAAGTATTAGCTGCTAT
>RGMU01000200.1 GCA_010021705.1 Chitinophagia bacterium
GGAAATTGATTATATGCAATCCAAGCATGTTTATACCATATTGTTAATTATATTTGAGCATTAAAAGGTAAAAATGGAAAATTACTTAGCTATAAATAAGGCATTGTGGAACAAAAAAACGCCTTTTCACCTATCATCTGCTTTTTATGACATGGAGGCATTTAAGGCAGGTAAAAGCTCCCTTACGGCTATTGAGCTACCGCTATTGGGCAATGTTAAGGGCAAAGAAATATTGCATTTGCAGTGCCATTTTGGGCAAGATACGCTATCCTTAGCGCGCATGGGTGCAACAGTTACCGGGTTGGACTTTTCGCCTACTGCCATAGAAGCAGCCCGCAATTTAGCACAGGAATTGGGCTTGCCTGCCACGTTTATTGAAGGCAATGTGCTTGAAGTAGAACATTATATAAGCCATAAATATGATTTGATATTCAGCACTTATGGTGTGGTGGGTTGGCATCCGGACTTGCAGCTATGGGCACGCAATGTGGTTGCCTGCCTAAGGCAGGGTGGCGAATTGGTGTTTGCCGAGTTTCACCCCGTAATGTGGATGTTAGACAACGATTTTAAGCACATACAGTATTCTTATTTTAACAAAGAAGCTATTTGCGATGAAGAACCCGGCACTTATGCAAACAAAGAGGCTGATATGAACCTACAAGCCATTACGTGGAATCACGCACTAAGCGATGTAATAGGCGCACTGTTGCTACACGGTATGCGCCTTGTTCACTTTAGCGAATATGACTATTCGCCCTACAATGTGTTTCCCAATGGCGTTAAAATAGGCGATAACCAATACCAAATAGCCGGCTATGAAGCCAAGCTACCACTGGTGTATGCGCTAAAAATGGTGAAGGAGTAGGGGGGTGTTAGGCGTTAAACTTATCCTTTTCAAAGTCAAACCCTGCGTCTTCTGCGGAATAGGCTCTAAACAATTCAGGGTCGCCGTATGGTCCTAAATACTTCACCCTTCTGTCAAATGCTATAACGGGTATAAACACTACCGGTAGGCAAAATAGCCCAGCCGTAATACCCTCATCTCTACCAAAACTTTTAGACAGCATATTCAATGCCCATATTTGCCATATAAAGCTACAACAGTAAAGCCCTATTACTATCAGTATCGTTAAATCGTTTACATACAGAATATTTCCTACCGCAAACGTAATACTAAGCATAACATTCGCATACCAAAAAAACGTAAGCCCACCACACAGCGGCACACCCATTAGCAGTATCCACCACATAGGCTTGCCTATTATTTTTAAGAAAACCGTAGTACCATAAAACGGAATAAGGCACGCCCAACCCGGATAGCCTGCTTTTTTAAATATTGTCCACATACCCGCCACACAAAATGCAAGCACGGCAAACATGCCAAGCATTACTATAATCAGATAGGTATTATTATAACCAAAGGCTGACAAAATTTCAGACACTGTAAATCAGTTTAATGGGAAACGCTAAAGAATGTATGCCTTATATGCTAAACTTATTTTGCTCAAAGTCATAGCCGGCATTCTTAGACTCTTGATAGGCACGAAATGCAGCCGGGTCTCCATAAGGACCTTGATAAACCGCACTGCCAAAGCCAAGTATTGGGAAAAATATAAAGCCTAAAATGTACAAGCCTACTGTAAAAGCCTCGTCTTTACCAAAACTTTTGGAGAGCATATTTATAGCCCATATATGCCATATTATCCCTACGAAGGGTATGCACATTAATAGTACCCACCACCATGGCTTACCAATAATTCCGAACAGAATTAAGCTATTGTAAATAGGAACAATACAAGCCCATCCGGGTTGCCCTGCTTTTTCATATATTTTCCACATCCCAGCTAATATAGGTATGGCAACTATAATGGCAATACGTATTATTATCCACATAAATACGAATAAGGGAGCAAGAATCATGCGTAACGATTTTTTAAATGACTTTTGTTTGTATTTCCCGCCAAAATAGTACGAATATTTTAATCTGCAACCATAAATAAAATATTTTTTGGAAAGTAGGCTTGTTGGGTAGCTATTCCAACGGTTATGCACCAAATTAGTGTTATCTTTAAGATATGGCTATGGTTTTCTCGTAATATTTATGCAATTTTGTAGTTTATTTAGTCGCTTACCGTGAAACTTAAACTAACCGCTTTATTCACCCTTGTTTGCACCGTATTGGCAACAACAGTTGCCAATGCTACCCACATATTTGGCGCAGACTTGCTGTATAAGCACATATCGGGCAACACCTATCAAATTATTTTAACCCTATATGGCGATTGCAGTGCCGATGCCACTTTGTTTGGTCAGCTAAGTACCGCTACCCCCAATGTGTTAGTGTACAGGGGTGCTACGCTGTTTACGGATACCTTAAAGCTAAGGTCTATCAATGGAGGTATAGAAGTGTCTCCGGTTTGCCCCTCCCGCATAAGGGATACTAAGTGTAGCGGTGGACTGCTACCGGGTATTAAGCAATTTACCTATATAGATACCATAGATTTAAGAGGCACGCATACCGGTTGGCGTTTTGTGTTCAATGGCAAATTGGGTGGCACCTATCAGGCAGGGCGCAGCGGCAACATCACCAACGCCTATTCCGGTACCGTAATGCAAATAGAAGCCACCCTGAACAACACCAACGGTCCCAACAATTCTCCCGTATATTCCACCATTCCTACGCCCTTCTATTGCCTAAATCTACTCCAAGAATACAATCAAGGTGCTACCGACCCGGATGCCGATTCGCTTGCTTTCAGCTTAGTACCCGGTGTAGATGCCTCCTCATCAGGTGCCCCTGTAAATTATGTATTTCCTTACACTGCCGCTGCGCCCCTTTCTACTGCTGCCGGTACTTTTCGCTTTTCGGATATTAATGGGCAGCTTACCTTCAACCCCGATATTGTGCAAGATGCCCTTGTGGTAAACAAAGTATATGAATATGAGCGCGGGGTATTAGTGGGCACAAGCGAGCGCGAAATGACCTTTATTGTCTTAGACAACTGCGGCGGTAATCCCCCATCTTCGCAACTCAATCATGTGGTGGGTGCTACGGTAACAGACGGCAACATTATAAATATATGCAAAGGCGCACCTTTCGTGTCATTTGATATAGACATTATAAACCCCGACTCCGACTATGTGAAATTAGGTTATTCCGGGCTGCCGGGTGCTTCAAGGCTAAATATCTTTAATGATAGCACCGCCCACCCTTATGCCTCCTTTGCATGGAATACCGATACCCTTACCACCGGTAACTACACCTTTTTCCTTAAAATTAAGAACAACCACTGCCCCCTTATCAGCAACCAAACCGTAGCATACACCATTAAGGTATCCAACAAACCCACCATTAACACAGAGCAACTTTCGCCTACAGAATGTGTGCATAGGTCTTATATCAAATTTAACCTTGCAGAGGGTTATAAGCCCCGCACCGTGTCTATATACAAAGACGGCACCCTGGTTAACCGCATTACCGATACCGCAGATGCAGTTTTTGACAGCCTTGCAGCCGGCGATTATACCGCTATCGTAAGCTCCGATTCGCTGTGTAGTTCCACCACAGTATTTGCAGTGGCAGACAGTGGCAGACTGCCTTTAAGCGGGTTTAATAAGACAGTATGTAAAAACGACACACCCATACAGCTATATGTACCCTTATTGGCTGCAGGTGCCGTAATACAATGGTATGACATAGCCGGCACACCACTAAGCACT
>RGMU01000003.1 GCA_010021705.1 Chitinophagia bacterium
TATAAGTCCGCTACCAATATAGGGGTGCGGATTGTCGGTAGGCAATATTTCGTAGGCAACTTCTTGGTATGGGTGTGCATCTTTGAGTGCTTTTATTACCGGAGCAATGCGGTGCTTTTCTACTATTAGTTCTATACGGTTTTCGTTTACGTATTCTCTATCACCTCCGGCTGTGCCAATGGTGGGGTTGGCATCAGGGAGGGGCTTAAAAGTGCCTGTGCCGGGCGTTATAAAGCTGCATTCGCTGTAGTTGCCTATGTTGCCGGCATGGGCATCAAACATTGCCTGCATCACTTTTTCTGTGGCTTCGGCGGGCACGTATGTAATCAGCTTATGAAGTATGCCTTTAAGCGGTTGTAGCACCTTTGTTTGCTCCAAGCCTAATTTTTGGGCTATTTTGTGGTTTACGCCATGCAGCACATTATCGGCATTGGTATGGGCGGCATACAGCACTAAGTTAAACTTAACCGCAACGGCTATAATACGCTCTGCGGCATTGGTGCCGGTTAGCCTTTTTACGGCTGTAAACAGTAGCGGGTGGTGGGCTATTATCATGTTGCAGTCGCGGGCTATGGCTTCGGCAAGCACGGCTTCGGTGAAATCAAGCGTGAGCAGAATACCGGTAATTTCAGTGGCTAAATTACCAACCTGTATGCCGCTATTGTCGTAACTTTCTTGGTAGGGTAGCGGAGCATAAGCCTCAATGGCTGCAATGATAGTGGCTGCCTGCATAAAAGAAAAATTAGTGTAAATTTGTGAAAAATATAGCTACCGCATAGCGTAATGCAAAGGTAGCAATCCCCTAAGAATAATGCACGAGTTAGAACCGTTTTTTAATTGGAGACACCTTTATATTGCCGAAGAAGACGAGCAGTCGCCTTTTTATGGCACAGAGCATAGCGAGTTTATGTTTCACATACGGTATATAATTACTATATACATCCGCAATGGGACGAGATAGGTAGCAAAACGCTGTATCTTAAAGTGCTGTTTGTGGACTATGAGGCAAATTATGCCATCATAGAAATGATAGGCGAATGGAACGATGCCATAGAAAATGACATTATGAGCCTAAAGCGCAATTTGATAGATTATTTAACAGTGAAGGGCATATACAAATTTGTTTTCATTACTGAAAATGTGCTGAACTATCACAGTGGCGATACCGATTATTATGAAGAATGGACAGAGGAGATTAACGAAGAAAACGGCTGGATAGTATTGCTTAACATGCCCGAACAAACAAAATATGACTTTCTGCATTCCAAAATAAAGAAATACCTGTTTTTTTACGAAAATTACGAATGGCGCACCTATCGCCCCGATGTTCTTTTTCAGTGGGTGGATAGCCAAATTTGGAAAAGGCTGATGTAAGTAAAATACCTTTTCGGAATTGTAAGGCTATTGTGGTACTTTTATGCCATAATTTTTTACCGCAATGGCAAAAAAACAGAATAATACACCGCCTACTCCCGCAAGGGATAGCCCAAAAGCAACTACCCCTGCGCCGGATAAAGGCTTTTCTCTATCATCGTTTAAGGTGCAAGCCCTCATATTGGCGATAGTGGGCTTTTTGCTGTATGGCAACACGCTAAACCATGAATATGCGTTTGACGATATGATGGCAATAGTGAACAATGAATATGTGCAGAAGGGGGTAAGCGGTATAGGCGAAATTATGACGCAAGATGCGTATCAAAGCTATTTGGTGCAGCGTAATGGGGGTAATCAGCTATCCGGGGGTAGGTATAGACCGCTATCGTTGGTGAGCTTTGCCATTGAGCAACAGCTATTGGGCGTGGATGCCGATGCAGACTCGTATAATGGCGTAGCAGGCGGGGGGCGAAGCAAAGATTCTGAGGCTAAACTGCTAAGCGATATGCACTTTAGGCATGGGGTGAATGTGTTGCTTTATATAGCTTGCCTTATTGTGCTGCTACGGCTTTTTCAAACGGTGTTTTTCCCTAACGACACCTATCAAGCACTGTGGGCGGTGCTATTGTTTGCCGTACATCCGCTGCACACAGAGGTGGTGGCAAACGTGAAGAGCCGTGATGAGCTGCTATCGGTGCTGTTTATTGGGCTTACGTTTTTGTCTTTTTTTAAGGAGAAAAAGGATAAGGGCATTAACGGTATAGCTATTACGTGTATTTACTTCTTTTTAGCCCTGTTGTCTAAAGAATACGCGGCTACGCTATTGGTGCTGTTGCCGTTGTGCTTTTACATTGTGAAGCGGTATAGCGCGGGAGATAGCGTTAAGGCGGTGTTGCCGTTGTTGGTACCGTTTGGCATATATATGCTGCTAAGGCTGTCTTCGGTGGTTGCTGCGGCAGAAGGGGCTGAAAAAGACATTATGAACTATCCTTATTTGTTTGCAAGCGGGGTTCAAAAATTGGCTACTGAATGTTGGGTTTTACTACGCTATTTGCAGATGCTGTTTGTGCCTTATCCGCTATGTGCCGACTATTCGTTTCGCCAAATACCGTATTACGATTTTAGTAATGTATCGGTTCTGGTGTCTGTTGTGGTTCATACGGCATGGATAGGGGGCATGGTATGGGCAATAGCAAAGCGGCACATATTAGGCTTGGCATCGGCTATATATTGGGTGAATATACTGCTGATAGCTAACTTTTTCTTTAACATAGGTGCACCTATGGGTGAACGCTTGGTATTTCATTCCTCCATTGGCATGGTGGTGATAGTGGCATGGTTGCTTTTTGAAGCACAAAAAAAGTGGTTGCCGGCAGTTAAGCCTGCGTTGTGGGTGTTATTAGCGGTTGTGGGTACGGTGTATGGCTATATAACCATTAATAGAAACCCGGCATGGAAAAATAACACTACTTTGTTTTTAACCGATGTAAAAACATCGCCTAATAGTGCGCTTACCAATAGCAATGCCGGAGCAGCATACATGGGCTTTGCCAAGCAGGCACAAGCCGGCGAACAGCGCAACCGCATATTTGATACTGCCATTCAATATTTTGACCGCGTGATAGCCATTAATCCTAAGCACCACTTGGCATACCTAAACAGGGGTTTATGTAATTACAATTCCGGTCATCCGGAGAAGGCGGTGTATGACTGGGCAAAGGTGCGCGAGCTTAGCCCCGGAACGTCTAATTTGCAAAAGTATTTAGCTGCTTGCGAACAAATGTTTTATATAAGGGGTACGGAGTATAAAAAAACGCAAAAGATAGACTCTGCGGTGTGGGCATTTCGCTTAGGCACGATAGCTGCCCCGCAGGCAGGCGAAATGTGGTATGAATTAGCACAGGCGTGCATAGCCACCGGCAACACCGCAGAAGCGCAAAAAGCCATAGCACAGGCTAAAAAGTGGCTTGGGAATGACCCCCGCATTAAAAATTTAGAAGCAGGTGTGCTGCCCAATAATAATGTAGCGGTTAGCGGGAAATAGTTTAATTAAAAAGCTATTCCGATAGCTTTTCTATTTAGCACACTATTTGCTACTATCCTTAACTAAAAATATCTTTGCAGTATAAAATAAACGTACATGGAAAAGTTGGTGTTATTTTTAGTGTGTTGTTGGTGTTTTTGGAGCGGTAATGCGCAAAATGCCCGGAACATAACGATAGAAGGCAGCGAGCGGCGAATAGCCTTAGTAATGGGCAACGACAACTACAACATTGAGCGGTTTAAGTTGGATAATTGTATAAAAGATGCCCAAATGATGGTAGAAGCCCTTAAAAAATGCAAATTTGAGGTCATCTACTGCCCCAACGGTAGCCGTATGACCATGTTGCAAAAAATGGATGATTTTTTTAGCCGTTTACCTAATTATGATGTGGCATTGGTGTATTATAGCGGGCATGGCGGGGTGTTAGACGGTGTGCAATACATGATGCCGATTGACGTTAGCAGCCCTTATTCCGAAGAAGGTGGCGGGCGAACATTATTTAGAAATACCGCAGTAGATATAGAAAGTACCGTATTGGCAGAATTTAACAAAAGGCAGGATAAAATCAATTTTTTGATATTAGATGCTTGCCGAAGTAACTTTAATGACGACAGCCGAATAGCCAAAAGTAAATCACCCAATGAAGTAGAAGAAAACAAGTCAAAATTTGACCAACATACCGGCACCACCATTGTATATAGTACCGGTGTGCGGCACCGCTCGTTTGAAGGCGTATATACCGAAGAATTGGTGAAGCTGTTGCCGGTATCTAACAAGGACTATTCGTTAATGTTAAAAGATGTGGCAGCAGCTGTAAGAAAGAAACAAGAGGCTGCCCGCATTTCCGGCTTGCAACAACCGCAAACAGCCGAAGGCAACGATAAGTATTTTTGCTTTAACCCCAATGCCAAGCCTATTAATGATAGCAAAAAGCAGTCTGATGTAGTGCACGACACGGTAATAAAAACCGTAGTGATAGGAGGCACCACCAATACCACAGCACCACCCGTTACCGATAATAATAATGACAATATACCCGCCGGCTTTGTATATGTGCAGGGCGGTACCTTTGATATGGGTAAAAGTGCCGATGGTAATAATGCGGGTACGGTACACAGCGTAACAGTAAGCGATTTTTATATGTGCGACCATGAGGTAACGCAAGCAGAGTGGGTGGCGGTAATGGGCAATAATCTGAGTTCTTTTAAGGGAGATAATTTGCCGGTGGAGGATGTAAGTTGGGAAGATGCCCAAGACTACATAGCCAAACTTAATGCTAACCGCAATGATGGCTACAAGTACCGCTTGCCCACCGAAGCCGAATGGGAATACGCTGCAAAAGGGGGCATACACCATGAAAACACTACGTATAGCGGTAGCAACATTTTAACCAGCGTAGGTTGGTATTGGGATAATAGCGAAACGGAAGGCAGTAAACAAACGCACCCGGTAAAGCAATTAGCTGCCAATGCTTTAGGCTTATATGACATGAGCGGTAATGTATGGGAATGGTGTAGCGATTGGTATGGAGCTTATCCAAGCAATGCAGAAACCAACCCAACCGGTGCGCCTTCAGGGAGTTTTCGCGTGAATCGCGGCGGCAGCTTGAACTTCAACGCCGCTGACTGCCGCTCCGCCTACCGGCACTACAACACGCCCACGCTCCGGGGCGTCGCCTTTGGCTTCCGCCTCGCCCTTGCTGCCCGCAGGTAATAGTAAGACTTCATCTTTTAAGCACCAGGGCGAAACCTCCCGACCTTTGGTCGGGACTGGCAGTGCGGGCACTGCCGGAGTGGCACGGAGTGCCACGTGGCGCAAGCGAGGCAACCTGGCATCCTGTCCCGCCCAGATGGCGGGAGGTTTCGCCGCCCGCTATTTGTTAAATATTTGCCAATATTTTTAACTTTGATTTATGAGATTAGTATGAATGGTGTGAAAATTGTGATAAAAAACTAATGTAGGGGCTGAAAATTTTCAGCCCCTACACCTTTCACATAAATCACACAAAATTGTCAGAATCAGGACGCTCAGGATTTTAGGATGGGGCAGGAAGGGCAGTGGGTAATTGTCCTGTTAATCTTTAAATCTTGGCTATCCTGATTCAGACAAATGATGTAGGGGCGAATTGCATTCGCCCTAAACCGGCACATTGAAGGGGGCGAATGCAATTCGCCCCTACGGTCATCGTTATCACACCCTTCATAATAATCTCAAAAATCACAGTTCGGACAAGATGTGCCCTACAACTCCCTCAACCGCGCACGGGAAACTTGCACATAAGTGCTGCCGGCAAAGTTGAGGATAAGGAGTTCATAATATTTTTTGGCTTCTTGCTTGTTGTTCAGGTGTTGGGCGTAGGTTTCTGCCAATAGGAATAGGGCATCATCGGCAAGCACGTCATCGGCATAGTGCTCGTAAATAGCATGTAGGCGTGATACGGCAGTGTCATACTGCTTGTGTTTTATGGCAATTTTTGCTTTAAGCATTAATATATCGTCATTCAGTGGGTGCTTGGGAAAGGCGGTGGCAATGCTGTCCAAAAGCTGCACGGCTTTGCTGTCTTTGTTTTGGAAGAGTAGCAGGTCGGCACGGGCAAAGCATTGCAGGGGATAATAGTTGCTGTCTTCTACATTTTCGGTAATGGTAACGGATAATTGGAGGGCATCGTTGGCAATAAGCTCGGTTGTGGAGGCTTTTAGTACAGTGAGCATACTTTGTGCCCATTGAAAGTCGGAGCGGTAATAGGCAAGTTTGGCATTTCTAAAGCGGGCTTCTTCGCCTAATATGTCTTGTTTGTATTCTTTGTCCACTTGGCTGTATAGGAGCGATGCCTCCCATACTTTGCCTTGCAGCACCTTGTAGTCGCCCATTTGCAGCTTAAACTTTCCTGCCATTTCACGCTTGGTAAAGGGGCTTGCAAGGGCATCTTTAAGCACGGCTATGGCAAGGCGCGTACTGTCTGCAAGCTGTGCGGCAGTGTAGGCATAGTCAGTTACCATAGCCGAGCCGTAGTAGGAGGGATACTGGGTAATAAGTTGCTTGTAAAGGCTTAGTAGTTGAAGCACGTCTTCGCGTTTGGGGTTAACAGCGTTGTTCAGCGTATCTAAAATGATAACCGTTTTAAGTATATTGGCATCAAGAAAGTAGGGGTATTGGTTGCCTTTGGCAAGTATTTCGTCAAGTGCGCGGGTGGCAATGGCATATTGTTCGGCTTCTTTGGCGTTTCGGGCAAGCGATAGCAGGTATCTGCCGTTTTCATTGTTGCGGGTGTCAAGGGCAGATAGCTGTGTAAGTGCGCCTTCCCAGTCGTTTTTTTGGGTATATACCCATGCTAATAGTTCGGCAAGGTAGGTGTTGTCGGGTTGTTGGTTAAGCTCTTTAATAATGTTTCTTTGGGCGGTTTTTAACTTTTCGGGGTCATTGCCCAGCCATTCTAAAAACATTTCTTTGGCATGGTCTGCGGTCATAAACTGCCCTGTGTTGCGGGTAAGCACAATTTCAACGGCTTTTTCAATGTGCCCGGTCTTGGCATATAGTGTAGCCATTTGCGCACTGTAGATGTAGGGATTATTAAGCATTTGTGAGGCTCTTTCAAACACTTTAAGGGCATATTCGGGCTGGTTGATGTCTTGAAAGGCTTTGGCAAGTTTTTGGGTTTTGAGGTCGTCTCCGTTCACGGCAGCTACGGCTTTTTCCATTTGCTCATTGGCTTTCAGTGTATTTTTATTTTCAATATACACTTGTGCCAAATCTATATAAAGGGTGGGTGAGGCTCCGGGCTGTTTGAGCTTTTGGTTTACAAGCTGCTCGGCTTGGTCATATTTTTTAGCCAATACTAAATGATTAAAGTAGTCTTGGTAATATTCTAAAGGGTTTTGCTTATAAAGCAAACCGTAGCAATAGGACGCTGAATCATATTGCCGGTTATAAGCATATTTTTGGGCTGCTTGCAGCAGGTCTTGTGCGCAAAGGGTGCTTGTGTTTAATAGCAGTAGTGCGCTGCAAAATAGCAATAGAAGGCGATGGCGAAACAGTAGGCAGACAAACATTTCAGTTCAAAAGTAGCACTTGTGCCTAATATATTTACCTAAAGATAGCTTAATATTGGTATAAAAAGGCTTTAGAAGCGGGTTAGGGTGGCAGAAAGGGTGGCGTTAGCATAGCTTTTGCATTCTATGGTGTATTTTGCCCGCATGTTTGCACAAATAATGGAGGCGAGCTTGCAGGGAACATTGATAGCTATGGTAATGGCTATATCTGTGGGACCTACATTGTTAGCAATTATTAAGTACAGTATGCACAGTAGCCGTAAGGCTGCTTTAGCGTTTGTATTGGGGGTGTCGGTAAGTGATATAATGTATGTGTCTGTGGCAAACTTGGCAACAAGCTGGCTCAAAATGTTGGAGAGCCATATTCGCTATATAGGTACTTTTGGAGGCTTGCTGTTAGTGATTGTAGGGCTTATTGGCTTTTGGGGCAAGCGCACCATTATAGACCCTAATCAGGCACCGGATACCATTAGCGGGTCTAAATATTTTAGGATATGGCTAAGCGGTTTTTTAGTTAATTCACTCAATCCCGGAGTTATTGTGAGTTGGTTAAGTTTAGTAACAGTAGCAATTAACCATAGTGGCTTTTATAGGCTTGTGCTGTTTGGAGTATGTTTATTTTTAGTATTAGGTATAGATGTATTAAAAATTCTGTTAGCCGCAAAGATTAAAAAGCTATTAACGCCTCTCCGTATAGGGTATGTTCAAAATATTTCGTCTTTACTTTTTGTTGCCATAGGAATATGGCTGATAATTACCACTTGGCAACATTAAGATTAGCTTACTGATATTCTGAATAAAAGTTGAGTTTTATTCGAGGAATACATTACCTTTGTCTTCAAAATTAAACTTAACATGGCATTAGAAATAGGTACAAAAGCACCTGAATTTTCACTTAGGGATACAGAAAAAAATAAGGTTTCTTTATCTCAATTTGCGGGTAAAAACGTATTAGTTTTGTTTTTTCCGCTGGCGTTTACCGGCGTTTGCACCAAAGAACTTTGCTCCGTGCGCGATAATATAGCTCAATATAACGATGCAGACGCTGTGGTATTGGGCATATCTGTGGACTCGCTGTTTTCTTTGGGTAAATTTAAGGCAGAACAGAGCCTAAATTTTACGCTATTGAGCGACTTTAATAAAGAAGCCTCACGCGCCTACGAGTGTATATATGAACATTGGGTAAATGATATGGACGGTGTATCTAAGCGTTCTGCGTTTGTGATAGACCATGCAGGCATTATTCGCTATGCAGAGGTTTTGGAAAATGCGGGTGAACTGCCCAACTTTGAGGCAATAAACCAATGCTTAGCAGCATTAACCGTAAAATAATTTATAACACATATTCCTAACATCAAAAGCATATAAAATGAAAAAAGCCGGACTATTAGCCTGTGCCTGTTTAGTAGCACAAAGCCTTATGGCACAAACCATTCCCAACGGTGGGTTTGAATCATGGCGCGTAAGTAGCGCAGGTAGCACTACCGCTACTGCCAAAATAGTGAGAGCACCATATTTATGGTATGGTGTAGATTCTTTGATAATAGCCAATGGGCAAACCATAGGCTTGGCTTTAGGCATATCGCCAACGGTATGGCAGCAGCAATTGTTTAAAGACTCTACTACCGTGCACGGAGGCACATATTCTGCCAAATTGGTAACTGCCGACCAAGATACATTGGGCATATTTCCGGGTATATTATCTAACTCGCAAGCCCATGTATCGGTATCCTTGTCCGGCTTGGGACCTATTACGTTTACGGGAGGTATGAGCATTGGAGGCACTAATGTGCCCGCTACGGTAAGCGCATGGGTGAAATATACGCCTGCTGCTACTACGGATACCGGCTCACTTACTGTACAAGCCTATAAGCGCATAGGTAGTGTGGACTCGTTGATAGGTTTGGGCTTTGCGAATATTGTATCTAACACAGCTTATACGCAAGTTACTGCGCCTATGATATACACATTGGCTTCTATGGTGCCGGACACAATCCGCATCAACTTTGCGAGCAGTAAAAACACATCAAGATCTGCTGTTGGTAGCACCTTGTGGGTGGACGATGTAACGATGACCAGCACGCCGGTAGCTCTTTCTAACGTAGAAAAGCAAAATGCCGTAAGCCTTTTTCCTAATCCGGCAACGCAATGCTTAAACATTAACGCGCCTGCGGAACAAGCCTTTGTGTGCACATTGCATTCCATGACCGGTGCCATAGCCGCTACTTATACCGGCAAAGGCATGGCAACGTTTGCCGTAAATAACCTACCTGCCGGCAGTTATTACTATACAGTAACCACCCTCACCGGCGAGCTACTCCATAATGGTATGCTTAGCTTGATGGGGAATTAAATAATTTTTTAGCCAACATTAGTGTTAAAAAAACCACCTGCGAGGGTGGTTTTTTTGTGTTTGTCTGAGCTGTGATTTATGTGAAGTTGCCTGTTGATTTTTTAGGGCAGCAGGTTAATTTGGGGTTATTTTGGGTTAACCGTTTTCGGTAGTTTTTATGCCCTAAAAAGCGCTTCTTTCGCCATTTAAGTGGGCTTTAAAGTGAGTTTAAATGGTTGGGTAATTATAGAATAAGATGTTTATTGAGATAAGGAGCGAATAGGGAATATATTAGAATTGCGCTAATGGTTGCATTATTTTTATTCTAAAAATTTACCCTATTGTTTGTTCCCTTAAAATTTTTCATCATCGCATCAAAGATAAATTCAGAGAAATCGTGCTTAAAGTCGGGGTTATCTTGGAATAGTTTAAAAACTTCAAAGTTGGAATTGATGTGGTTTATGAGTTTATCCGCTAATACTTTGTCAAATGTAATTCTGGCGTTTTGCTTATCGGAATGGGTAAGGGCATTAACAAACTCTTGGTCGTTTGCCACATCTTTTATGAGGTCTTGGGTCATTTTATGCACCTTGCCTTCATCGCTGAATTGAGTGCCGTATTTATCGTTGAATGATTTTAGGATATTAGAAAGGTTATCAAGTTCGGTATCCGGTTTTCCGCCTCGCATGTCGGTAGGTATAGGCTTTAATTCTTCGCCTTGCTCTAAGTGAATATTGAATTCACCTTCTCTTTGTAAACGATAACTACCCATGTCTATATTATCCAAAATTCCTTGTGCCAAATCCTCATTTGCCAACCTGCCGAGTTTATTTTGCAAATGATTCAGGAAAATATATAATCGTTCTAAATATGGATTAACAAATGGTATAATTTGAGCAAGGAAAACATATAGCCTCACATAGGTTTTACATTTCGCCCTAAAATCGTTTTGTGCTGGTTCGTCTAAAGTTTTTCCAAATACCGCTACTGCACTGTCTAAAATGATGTGAAGCCGGTCCACCGATACCCGCAAATGGGTGGAGAAAGTGGTGAAGGATTAAAAACCATTTGAGAAGCCGATAAATGGGGGCTAATAAAAAGTAAAAACACTTTTTATTAGCCCTTATTACATTTTGTTATATAAAAAGCCGGCAGATTACCCTAATATTGCAGATTGTATAGACCTGAATAGGCAAGGCGTATTTTATTATACGAAAATAAATGCTTATTATTGCTATTTTTAAGCAAGTTACCAAACGAAATGGAGTAAAGGGGCTGTCTTTAGTAGTAAGCACGTTTTTCGGCGCATAAGTTCCGCTTACAGTGCTTTATTCTATCTCCCCTATCATTCCTTAATAACCGTTTTAAAGTTCCGTTATGAAACTTTTTAGTAGATTTTTGTTTTTTGTTGTAGCATTTGTGGCAAGCGCAATTACCTGCGTTAAAGCGCAAATGGTGAGCGACTGCGTTTTTTTGCAAGGCAGGTATGTAGAAGTAGGTATAGCCCCTAATGGAGGCTATGGTAGCACGGTAGATGCGCCTGGTGGCTACCATCCGTTTTTAACTACCGGAGCGTCTCTTTGCGACCCTGCTCGGGGCACTACCGTAAGTAGCACACGCTATTTAGGGTTTGTGGCAGACTATGGCAGAGACGGCTGGACAACCGGTACACCGCCTTTCTTTGGCGATTATTATTTGCCCGGTACGCCGCAAGAGGGTTGGGCTATTCAAGTAGGGTCCAGCGTGGGCACGGCTTATATTCCTTATTTTCAAACCGGTTGCACCGGTTATGGTGGCGGTATTACCGGTTCTGTTACCGGGTATAGCTCGTCAGGTGGCGTATCAAAAGGCGTTTGGCAGGGTTCATTTGCCGGTCTTAGTATCCGTCAAACCACTTCATTAGATACCAATGATTTATTTTTCTTAGTGAAGGTAGTGTTAAAAAATACTACTTCTGCGCCCATTAGTGGCATCTTTTATGAAAGAACTTTAGACCCTGATAATGAACAAACCAGAAGCGGTTCTTTTACCACTACAAACACTATTACCTACCAATTACCTAACTTGGGCAATAAGGTATTAGTGTCAGCTGTGGGTGGTACCTATTCCAGTTATTTAGGCTTAGGTACGAAAGACTGCCGTGCTAAATGTTCAATATTTAACTCCGGTTTATTTCCTAACTGTGGTCCTGACTCAATGTGGAGGCAATTAGGTGCCGGCAATATGTACACATCGGGTACTACTTATGTGAATGATGTGGGCATTGCGTTGGTTTATAATATAGGCACTATCGCTGCCGGGGATAGTACCTCGTTTGTATATACCTATATATTAAACGCCAGCTACATAGACAGTGCGCTGAATGCTACGCAGCCGGGCTTTTACCTTAACTCGTCTTCTTTTAACACCGGTGATACAGTTAACTTGTGTACGTATAGCTTACCTACCATGACGCTATCTGTAGATACCGGAGGTGCTTATATTTGGCATTGGTCTCCGGTGCTAACGGGTATGGACAGCACTGCTACCTCTAATACGATTAATGTAAGCTCTTTAACGGGTACTATTACTTTTACCATTATGGGTACAAACCGCGTGGGTGGTTGTGATACAATATGGAACGTGATAACATTAGACAGAAACCCCTACAGCATTACGCTCACCAATAGAGATACTACAATATGTATAGGCAATAGCGTTAGAGCAAATGTAACCACAAGTGCTACTACGCCTATATCTTATGTGTGGTCGCCTGCTATGGGTGTGTCAAATACTACGGCTCAAAACCCGCTATTGACCCCTACTACTACTACTACTTACTATGTTACCGGTTCTTCGGCTACGGGAGGTTGCCCGCCAACTACAAGGTCGTTTGTGATTAATGTGGTGGCACCACCGGCAAGTATTAACTTAGATTCGGTGTATGTAAAAACATGTGTGGGTGTTCCGGTAACGCTTCATGCGCGCCCTGTGCCTGGTGGTAGCTATAGTTATACATGGTCGCCGGCAACTGGCTTGAGCAATGCTACGGTATATAATCCTACGGTAACGCCAAGTGTTACGGGTGATGTGGTATATACGGTAACGGTGGGTCATCCGACCATTGCGGGTTGTAGTGCACGCGATACTTTACGTGTGCACACCGTGCCCAATGACTTTATACTATATAACAGAGATACCGCTATTTGCCGTGGTAATGCTGTGGTGGGTAATTTAGCAGGTTGGTCAGAGTTTACCTACAGGTGGAGTCCGGCTACGGGAGTTTCAAATGTAACGCGTACCAATCCTACCATTCGCCCCGATACAAGTACCTACTATACCGTTACGGCAAGTTATGCTGCTTGTCCGCCTATGGTTCATGGGTTTAATATAGAGGTAGATACTTTAGCTCCGGTATTGCACTTTGCCGACACGTTCTGTTTAGGAGGTAATACAAACTTTGATGTGCGCGTTGCGGGTACGGGTACGGGAAGCAACTATTATCACTATCAATGGTCGCCGGTAGGAGAATTTGATAATGACACGATTCCTAATCCGGTAATTACGCCTACGGCAACCGGCACTAGAAACTATGCCGTATCCATAAGTCCACATGCGTTGGGTTGTACTACTGTAAGTACGGTTGACCTATTGGTATTGCCTAATTCTATATCTATTGAGCCTCACGATACTTCGTTGTGCTTAGGTCAAAATTTGCAAGTGAGAGGCAATGCGTTCTCCTTATTCCGCTATCAATGGTTGCCTACGAGTGGTATTTCACGTCCTAACTCGTTTATACCCTATATTCGCCCTGACACATCGCAAACTTATATAGTAACGGCTACTTACCCACGTTGCCCTCCAATGCGAGATACGTTAAGGCTACATGTAGATCCTAACCCTAATGTGTTTGTGGGCGGAAATAAATTTGTATGCCGTTTTGACACCATGCACTTGCGTGCCGTTGTTACGCCTGAATGGTTTACGGGTTATAGGTTTATATGGACTCCCGGTCAATACATAGATGACTCTACGAAGCAAAATGTTATATTTAACGGTCCGGGTAATACAAAGCTATATGCCATAGTAACCACACCTGCCGGCTGTAGGGGCATAGACTCTTTGCAAATAACGGTGTATCCGGGTAATTTTGGCGGTGATATTCCTGACCAACAATTTTGCCCCGGTGATACTGCGGTATTAATTACCAATACTACGTTTAGCGGTGTAAAATACCATTGGTATCCGCATCTATATTTATCGGACAGCATAAGCGGTAGCCCAACTTTTAAGCCTATAGCAAGCGCGTCATACACTGTGGTGGCTATTACACCGGAGGGTTGTACAGATACATTACACTTTAATGCCATTGTTCATCAGGCAGCGGTGTTATCTGTTCCTGATACGGTGATTTTACACTCCGGTGAAGTGTATAACATACGTACTTTAAGCAACTGCGTATCTTATAACTGGTTTCCTACTTATGGCTTAGATAATCCTACTGCACCTAACCCCAATGCTAATCCGCAAGCAAGCGTGGTATATACGGTAACGGGTGTAACAGATAAGGGCTGTAAGGCAACAGACGAAATTTCATTTATAGTGGACAAAGAGACCATTGTTACCTTGCCTAATGCGTTTACACCGGGTAATGGCATAAACAATCGTTTCCGCCCTGATGTGAGGGGAATACTTAATGTTAACCATTTGAGGGTATTTAACCGCTGGGGTAATTTATTGTACGACTCAAAAGACATGCACGAGGGCTGGGACGGCACTTATAATGGAGAGCCACAGCCAATGGGTGTGTATGTATATGAATTGCAAGCAGTAACAAACAGCGGAAAAACAGTTACCAAACGAGGGAATGTTACATTAATACGTTAAAGTTCATTATATTTGCATTTCAACCTGTTTAAGTAGTATTTATCCCTAATTATAGCGCGTATTTAGAGCTTAATTAAAGAAACACATAAAAAAATAAAATCATCATAGATAAAAGGTTAAAGTATGAAGTTAAGGTTTATTATATCAGCATTGATTGCCAGCTTCTTGTGCGGAGTGAGTGTGAAGGCACAGATAGTGTCGGGTAATTTGTTTTTACAAGGTCAGTATTTGGAGATAGGTGCTCAAAATAATGGCTCTTTAGGCACGAGTACTTCCGCTCCAAGCGGTTATCATCCGCATACGGGTGGTCCTTCTGTATGTGGTGCAAGCAATGCTTTGGCTCACGTATATGACTATGGGCGTGACGGTTGGAGTACCGGTACACCTCCGTATATGGGCGACTATTCCATACCCGGTACGCCATGGGAAGGCTGGATGATGGAAGCTAATGGTAGTACAGGTTTTGCAAACAGTGTTGGAACCGGGGGATGTGGCTTTACCGGAGGTATGGGTATCAGTGGTAGCTGGGCATCTTATAGTGCCGGTTCGGGTGTGGTACAGGGTTTATGGACGGGTACCGCACTTTCCGGTGCATTATCAATTCGTCAGCAATATAGGGTAGATACCTTTGGTTCGGACTGCCGTATTACGGTTTATTTGGTAAATACTACTTCTACGCCCATTACCGGGGTGTATTATTGCCGTTCTTTAGACCCGGATAATAGCCAGTCTTGGAGTGGTGGTTCTTTTACAACTATTAACGAAATAGTATATCAAAACGATTTTTACCATAGAGTGATGGTAAAAGCAACTGCTACCGGCAGTAGTTCTGCCGCAGGTTCTCCTCCTCAACCTATTTCATTGGGTACGAAAGACTGCCGCGCCCAGGCGTTTATATATACTTCATGGCCTATGAGCACATCGTGCACCATGACTAATATATGGGCGCATAGTGAAAGCCGTTTGGGTACGTCATATTATACTGTAGGTTCTTCGGTAACACGAGATATTGCGATAGGCATAATATTTAACTTAGGTACTATCAATGCTTATGACAGCACTCGCTTTTCCTTTTCTTACATCTATGGCATTGATACCGGAAGGGTGGATACTGCCTATCCGGAACCTGTACTTTCTTATGCAGGTCGCATTACCGATTCTGTTGATACTATAACTACTTGTGCTTATTCCGGTTCTGCCATGCCAATAGATATATTATATGGTGATGATAGAAGCTGGTATAGAGGCGATTGGACTTGGTCTCCTATTACCGGTTTATCCACCACCACCGGTGTTCACAATACTATTGACTTTACTTCATTATCATCTACTACTACCTACACCATAAGGGGTGCAGATACTGCATTGGGCACATGCCGTGAAAAGGTGTTTTATTTAACGGTTGTACCGGTAACGGTATCGCTGCCCATAGTTAGGGATACGGTATTTTGTAGGGGCGTAACGGTAGGTCCGCTGAATACAGTAACAAGTACAGGTGGTACCATTCGCTGGTACACTACTGCTACAGGTGGCACGGGTAGCACTACAGCGCCTACGCCTTCTACGGCTACATTAGGTGTAACAACTTATTGGGTTACGCAAACCATAGCCGGCTGTGAAAGCTCCAGAATACCGGTTAGGGTAACGATAGCACCACCACCGGTGGTTTCAGCAAGTAATAATAGTCCTTTATGTCCGGGTGATGTATTGGTGTTAACCCTTACGGATACGATGACCGGAGGTGTAATAACTTATAGCTGGACGGGTCCTTCGGGTTATACTTCCACTGCACGCAACCCTACAAGAACGGGAGTGGTGTTTGCAGACTCGGGTATTTACTATGTAGTGGTTAACCACAATGGTTGCGCTACTAACCCAACACCAACTTTAGCCGTTATCCACTCTACACCACCTTCACCAATATTTAGCAACCCTACTTATTGCCAATATTTACCTACTGTACCATTATCGGCTTTTGGTAGCAATATTAAGTGGTACACTACTGCTACCGGAGGTGTAGGTAGCACAATAGCTCCGCTACCTTCCTCTACTATAGCGGGTACATTTACATGGTATGTAACGCAAACCATCAACAACTGCGAAAGCAATAGATATCCTGTGGTGGTAACCATAAATCCAAAGCCGGTGCCGCCTACAATTATCAACACTCCGGGCAGTTATTGCGTGGGTGATAGGTTTAATCCGTTTACCATAGTATCCGGCAGCAATATTAAGTGGTATGCAGCATCTACCGGTGGAACGGGTTCTACTACTGCGCCTACTGTTAATACTGCCTATCCGGGTTCGTTTACCTTCTGGGCAAGCCAAACTTTATTGGGTTGCGAAGGAGACCGCGCTCCGGTTACGGTAACTGTTTACGACAGCGTTAAAGCGCACATTCGCTCTGAAATTCACTTAGGTTGTAAAGAAGATACAGTTTACTTCTTTAATAGTTCTTATGGTGCAATAAATTATCTATGGTTGTTTGGTGATGGTTATTCTTCTGCCGA
This sequence comes from Chitinophagia bacterium, assembly GCA_010021705.1. Lineage (GTDB taxonomy): Bacteria > Bacteroidota > Bacteroidia > Chitinophagales > Chitinophagaceae > RGMU01. Next base: position 17,176 of record RGMU01000003.1, read on the forward strand.
TGCCTCAACACGCCACATATACAGAAGACAAGATGTTTATACTGTTCAGATGTATGCCCATAGCCTACATTGCCTTGATAGTGCAGTACAAACGATTAACTTAATACATCCGGATACGGCACGCTTTACTTTAGCACCTGCATTGGTATGCCAAGGTGATACGGTGAAGTTTACCAACAATTCTGTTGTTACATCGCCTACATACCGCTGGGTATTTGGTGATGGCTCTACAAGCAATGCCGTTAACCCTAAGCATATTTACAACCATAGCGGCACATACCGAATAGCCTTAATAGCTACTGATGGCTTGCCTTGCTCTGATACTGCTTATAGCCAAGTAACAGTTGACTCTATTAGTCCGTTCCGCATCTCTGTAAGCGATACCTTGTTCTGCATGGGTACATATATTACGCTAAGAGGTGATTACACAAGGAATGGCTTGCGCTTTATGCACTGGTCTTTTGACAACGGAGACACGGTTTACAACACTAACCCTGTAACTTATGGTTATTCTTACCCAAGAACATTTACCATTAGAGGTACGGCACATTACAGAGTTTGCCCTCCAAATACAGACTCTGTAAATGTAAAAGTGTTGCAAAGCATTAATATAGATTTGGGTCCGGATACCACAATATGTGTGGGAAGTAGCTCTGTGCTATTGCGTGATTACTTTAACTCCGGAACAGCGGGTGCTACATGGCGATGGAACACCGGAGAAAGGGGTCCTTCTATTTATGCTTCAACTGCCGGTACATATTATGCTACGGTTCGTTTGGGTGGTTGCTCTGCTACAGACTCGGTGCGTGTATTTAATGATTGCTACGTTACCTTCCCTAATGGCTTTAGCCCCAATAGAGACGGTGTGAATGATCACTTTAATCCACGTGATTACTTCACAAAAGGCTGCAAATCGTTTAAGATGACTATATATAATCGTTGGGGACAAACCATATTTGTTACCGATGCTACTCACGGCAGGGGCTGGGACGGTACATTTAACGGAGAAGCTCAACCGATGGGCGTATATGTCTACGATATAGAAGCTACGTTTGAAGATGGACAAATACTTAAAAAACGAGGCAACGTTACCTTAATGAAATAAATAGTATTATTTGATTAATAAACATGCCAACCTTTTGCAGTAGATTTGCAGTCTTCAATGACGCAGGTACTATTAGTAACTAAAATAATTATTGATAAACAAACATATTTTTATAAATCATGAAGCGGATTATTCTTTTTATCACTGCATTTTTAGCTGTATATTCAGCGTCAAATGCGCAGCTGGTGAGTAGCAACTTGTTTTTACAGGGTCGCTATGTAGAAACCGGCAACCAAAACAATGCGTCTTTTGGTTCAAGTGTGGCTGTGCCGAGCGGCTACCACACACATAGTACTTATTCTATATGCGGAACATCCGGCAGTATGTTAGCCTTTGTGTATGAGTATGGTCGTGATGGCTGGACAGTAGGTAGCCCGCCCTATATGGGAGACTATACATTACCCGGAAGTCCATGGGAAGGATGGGCAGTAGAAGTGAATGGTGCCACCGGATGGGGCTATTCTACAGGTAGTTGTAACTATACCAACGTAGGTGGAGCTACATTAACCGGAGGTATGGTATCTTATACTTACAACCCGGGTGTTTTGGGTGCTTACCATAGTAGCCGTGCCGGTCAAGCAACAGGTATGTGGGTGGGTAACTTAGCCACCGGAGGTAGAAATTTAGCTATTCGTCAATATTTTAGGGTAGATACAGAGGCTGAAAACGTTAACATCACTGCGGTGTTTACCAATACCTCTTCTTCTGTAATGAATAACGTATTTTATATGCGTTCCTGCGACCCTGATAATAGCCAATCTTGGGGCGGTAGCTTTAGTACGATTAACGTAATTAGTTATCAAAATGACGCAGACCACCGTGTGGCAGTAACAGCTACCGCTACCGGTAGTAATAGCGGTTCTCCCGCCTGTCCCATGACTATTGGTACAAAAGACTGCCGTGCTAAGTGTTTGATATACACCTCTTGGCCTATGAACACATCTACGCGCTTGTTTGATGTGTATTATGGTATGTCCACCACCATTGGTACAGCATATTATTCTGCACAGGGTTCACCGGTTACTAGTGATATTGGTATTTGCTTAGTGTATAATTTGGGCAACATTCCTGCCGGTGATAGTGCTATTTTATCTATGGCATACATTTTTAACCACTATAGAGGTGAAAATGGTGTTGACAGTGCATTTCCCACACCTAAACTTAAATGGGGTAGTGTGATAAACGATTCTATCTTAACCTTCTCTTCATGCGTTGACAGTTCTGCGCTTAACGTAGAAATTATCTATGGTAATGATAAAGGCTTTTCATGGAGCACTTGGACTTGGGCACCTGCTATTGGCTTAGCCTCAACTACCGGTGTTACCAACACTATTGACAGAGGTGCTCTTACATCTTCTATCGTTTACACTATTACAAGTAATACTAATAAAATGGGTAGCTGCTTGGCTAAAAAGCTATATATAGCTGTTAACCCTGCCGTTAGTTTGCCGGTTGTTACCAACCAAACCTATTGCCAATATGATACCCCTATGCCATTGGTGGCTACGGGTACCAGCTTGCTATGGTACACATCTGCAACGGGTGGTACGGGTTCTCCTACACCTCCTATAGTTAGCACCGCTACACCGGGTGTGTTTACTTATTATGTGGCTTCAGTGAGGGATACTTGCGCTACGCCAAGAGTACCGCTTACGGTTACGGTAAATGCAGTGCCCCCTCCGCCAACACCTACACTACAAACTTATTGTCAATTTGATGTGGCTTCCCCGGTTATTGCTACCGGAATGGCAGGTGCTACGCTTACTTGGTATGCTGATACCGCCAGAACCGGCACTACAACAGCACCTACGCCATCTACGGGCACACCGGGTGTACTTAACTATTATGTTACACAAACATTAGCCGGCTGTACAAGTGCCAGAGCTGCTGACCCTGTAACAATTATTCCTAAACCGAATGCGCCTGTTACAGAAGATACTTCTTATTGCCAATATTCGCCTTCTGCTCGCTTGACAGCTACCGGAGCAAGCCTAAAATGGTACACCGTACCAGTAGGCGGAACTGCATTATCCGGTGCTCCAACGCCGCCAACAACTGCTGTGGGTAACACTACATGGTTCGTAAGCCAAACAGTTTCAGGTTGCGAAAGCGATAGAACACCACTTACTGTTACTATATTGCCATTACCTGACTTTACTATATCTACCGGCAAGTCTTATGTGTGCCAATATGATACGCTTACGTTAGCTTATACCGGTTCCGTAATACCCGGCTCTGAGTATCATTGGACATTACCTCGCGGTACGTCATACATATCAGGCGATTCTTCCACTCCTACTATCATTGTTAAATTTGACTCGCTTTATTTCCAAAGAGCGTTCTTATTAACGGCATCTTCAAGTGGTAGATGTGTTACTATTGATACTGTAGATATCAAGGTTGTTCCTTCCCCATGGATGGATGCTTATGTGAAAGAAAATATTTGTGCGGGCGATACCATTACTGTTGCTTTAATAAGGCACTCAGCCAATGCACACAACTATATGTGGAACTTTGATGGTGCTACAATCGTAACAGCGGGTTCTAATCCCGGTGACCCGTATAGGCTTTGCTGGAGCACACTGGATTCCGGAGTTCGTATAGTATCGCTTAAAACTTCTACCATTGAAGGTTGCGAAAGTATCACTATGTATGATACTGTTAAAATTCACCCTCGCCCTGTTGCCGCTATTGGTTTACTGTCTCAAACAGATAGATTGTGCTTGGAAGACTCTGTAATGCTACGTGCTATTGTGGAAAGATTAGGTTGCAAATATGTGTGGACTCCTAAGCATTATTTTGATGACAATGAAGGTTCTCGCCGCTGGGGTAGGATTGAAAATGCAGGCTTTGTTCACTTACATGTAACCGATCCTTTTGGTTGCGAAAACGAAGATAGCTTGGCACTTAGTCCTGAGTCCTGCTGTAATGTATGGTTCCCTAATGCGTTTACACCAAATGGAGACCGCAATAACGATGTGTTCAAACCGGTATTCAGAGGCTATCATCGCTTTAGTGTTTTCCGTGTTGTTAACCGTTGGGGTCAAACAGTATATGAAGCCACCAATACTAACGGTGAGTGGGACGGTACCATGAATGGTGTGCCTCAAGATTTGGGTGTTTACTACTATTTTGTGAAGTTTGATTGCGATGAGGGGGATGGTCAAAATAAAGGTCGCATACAAAAAGGCGAGGTTATCCTAATGAGATAATTCCTCACGTTTCCAAATACTTATGTTTATATTTGTACCACTGCTACCATAAGCAGTGGTACTTTTTTTATATGAAATTTACTCCTAAACATACAGCACCGGATACCAATATATTCTCTACCATGACCGCAATGGCAATAGAGCATAATGCCGTTAACTTGGCACAGGGTTTTCCGGAATTTGACATAGACCCGGTATTAGCAAATTTGCTCACGGAAGCGTCTTTGTTAAAGTATAATCAATATGCACCTATGCCGGGCTTGCCGGCATTGCGGAATGCCATAGCCGACAGTGTTTCTTTGCGATATGGCATAAATGTGGACCCGAATACGGAGGTAAGCGTTACGCCGGGTGCTACTTATGCCATTTATACCGCTTTAGCCGCGTTGATAGAACCCGGAGATGAGG
>RGMU01000021.1 GCA_010021705.1 Chitinophagia bacterium
TAATGATAATAAAAGATTGTTTTTTTTCATAAGGTACTATTTTTGCCAAAGTTAGGTGTATTTTTTTGAAAAAGCAAAATAAGTGCAAAAAAATATTTTTGGCTGATTATTCACCACCAAAAAACACTTTCCCACACGGCTACCATAGCCCAAAAAAATGAATTACGTTTGCAGCTTTTTAATAAGTTTTAATTTCATTTGCCTTTATGCAATCATCCGTATTCACAGACATGCAGTCGCTTGGGCACGAACAAGTAGTTTTTTGCCAAGACCCCAAAACCGGCTTAAATGCCATTATAGCCATTCACAACACCACATTAGGACCTTCATTAGGCGGTACACGCTTGTGGAACTACAACTCTCATGCTGATGCCCTTACCGATGCCCTGCGCCTTAGCCGCGGCATGACCTATAAGTCTGCCATAAGCGGCTTAAATCTTGGAGGAGGCAAAGCTGTCCTTATTGGCAATGCCGCAGACCTAAAGTGCGAAGCCTATTGGAGACGCTACGGCAAATTTGTTAACAGCCTTAATGGTAAATATATTACCGCAGAAGACGTTAACACATCGTCTGCCGATATGGAATATATCCGCATGGAAACCCGCTTTGTAACCGGTGTGCCTGAATTTATGGGTGGTAGCGGCGACCCTTCTCCTTTCACCGCTTACGGCGTATATGTGGGCATGAAAGCCGCTGCCAAACACACTTACGGTAGCGAAAGCCTTGCGGGCAAAAAAGTGGTGGTGCAAGGCGCAGGCAATGTGGGCAGGCACTTAATTGACCACTTAGCCGAAGAAAAAGCACAAATTTTTGTTAGCGATATTAATGAAAGCAATATTCAAAAAGTAGCCCAAAAGCACTCTGGCGTGGTGATAGCCGACAACAGCACCATTTTTGACCTTGATGCCGACATCTATGCCCCTTGCGCTTTAGGTGCCACCCTTAATACCGACACCATAGCCCGCTTAAAATGCGCCATAGTAGCCGGTGCCGCCAACAACCAGCTTGCCGATGAAAACATACACGGACCCATGCTTGTAGAAAAAGGCATAGTTTACGTGCCCGACTTTTTGATTAACGCCGGTGGCATTATCAACATCAGCGTAGAAATAGACGGCTACAATAAGCAACGCTCCCTTAGCCTTGTAGAAAAAATATACCAACGCACCATAGACAATATCAACCACGCCAAGCAGCACCGCATCCACAACCAAATGGCTGCCATGCAGGCTGCACAAGCGCGCATAGACAGCATTGCAGCACTTAGACCTGGCATATAGCCTTATCAAAATCACAAATTTAACCGCAGTGTGCCTATATCGCCCAAAATATTTGGTGCTGTATCATATTCTGCATAGTTTTGTACTTCAAAAAAATTGTTCCAAAATGAAAAATTTAGCATTAGTTATCGCCGCATCGCTTCTATTAGTTAGCACATCTTCTTATGCTCAAGAAAAATCTTGCTGCAAAAAGAAAGGCAAATGCCACAAAGAGTGCTGCAAAAAGAAAAGCGATAAAAAAGACGATGGTGGCACTACCAAGCCTACAAAGTAAGCTAACAGTGTAATCAAACTTATTATTAAGGCTGCCTGAGGGTAGCCTTTTTTGTTTTATAAATACTAATATAGCCTAATCCAATAACTGCCAATACCCTAACTTTCCATTCACACTCTTTATCGTATTTTTGTCCCCGCAATAGATTAAAAAAGTAGCAATATGATAACGGCAAAAACACCCAAAGACAGCTTTGTAATTATGTCCGAATTGGTGTTACCCAACGATACCAATACACTGGGCAACCTAATGGGTGGAAAACTGATGCACTGGATGGACATCGCTGCCGCCATAGCCTCACAAAAGCATTGTAACTGCCCCGTAGTAACCGCATCGGTAGATAATGTCTCTTTCAACAACCCTATAAAGTTAGGCAACCTACTAACCATAGAAGCTAAACTAACGCGCGCTTTTAACACCTCTATGGAGGTATATTTAAAAGTTTATGGTGAAGACTTAACCGCACAATATAAATACCTGACCAACGAAGCCTACATGACCTTTGTAGCCCTTGACCCTAACGGCAGACCCCGCAAAGTGCCCGAATTAGTACCCGAAACCGATAAAGAAATTAAAATGTATGAAGGTGCATTAAGAAGAAGGCAACTGAGGTTAATATTAGGCGGAAAAATGAAACCCCAAGACGCAGACGAGCTAAAAGCCCTTTTTGTAAACGAATAACCCTAATATTCTATCCCCCAGTGGAATACCTGTACAATAAGATAGCTTGCCAAAAACATGATGATTGCCGTAATAATAAAGCCATAGCCCAATTTACGCCCATTCACATTGCCACTCATAGACAGCACCACGCCACATATAAACGCAACGAAGGTAAGATAATATAGTGTTAATGCACCACCCATAGCTATATGCTCACAAAGATAGCACAAAAGTAGCCATTTTGCGCTAATGTTATGCTATACCAGCCACCTATTTAAGTATTCGCTTATCAAACGGAAACTCTTCAATCTTAACAATAGATATGGCTGAAAAGTCTTTATGATTAGGGTTGATTAAAACGTTAAAGTCGCCCTGTGTTACCACAGAGGGCTAAGCCTTCACATACCAAACCTACCTTATCCACAGACAACCTTGCCGAAGGAACTCATAAGCTATTACTTCGCTTAGGCACTGCGGTTAAAAGCGTGGTGGTTGTGGTGGGCGATTAATTATTAAGATTTTTGTTTACGCTAAGTAATCCTAACGTATCTTTGGGCAAGATAAAGGAATATTGCTATGGTGCCAAGAAAAATGTACTATATAATAGCCGCTGTTTTGTTTGCGGGCTGGATGGTCTGTGCTATTTGGTGGGCTGTTACAAAGTTAGTGTATATAATGCTTGTTTTGGCGGCAGTGTCGTTGGCTATGGGGCTGTTTCGCAGGCGGGGAATGGAGTAAATGTTAGGTATTTTCTATTTGCATCAAGAATGTGGATATATTTTTTCCACAAAATGGGCATTGTATAGCAATATAGTAATTCAAATATATATCTTTGTATTAAGAAATAACTACAATGAAGTTTATAGTATCCTCCGGCTTATTGCTCAAAAATTTACAGCAAATCAGTGGCATTATCAGTTCCAATGCCGTTTTGGCAGTTTTGGAAGACTTTTTGTTTGAATTGAACGGTAATGAACTTACTATTTCAGCTACGGACTTAGAAACCATGATGCGCGTCAAAATGGAAGTAGGCGAAACAGATGGAGACGGCAAAATATGTATTCCGTCCAAAATTTTGTTGGATTACCTTAAAAACTTGCCGGAGCAGCCCATTACTGTATTGGTAAACGAAGAAGACCTTCAGCTAGACATTATTACCGATGCCGGTAAATGCAGAATAACCGGTGAGCGTGCAGCGGACTTTCCGCGTGAAGCAGCCGCAGAAGAAACTTCGGAACTAACGATGGATACCGAAACGCTTTTGAAAAGTATTAACAAAACGCTATTTGCCGTTAGCACCGATACGCTTCGCCCTGCCATGAATGGCGTATATTTAGAAATGCTGCCGGATTGCATCAGCTTTGTGGCTACAGATGCGCACAGGCTAATGGAATATAAGCGTACCGATATTTCGTGCCCTAAAGAAGACGGCATTATTATCCCGAAAAAGCCGTTAAGCCAGCTAAAGTCGCATTTGCCGTCAGAGTCGGGTAGTATAACCATTAGGTACAATGCCAGCCATTTCTTTGTAAATTCAGACAGATTTAGCCTAAGTTGCCGGTTAATAGATGCCAAATTTCCTAACTACAAAGCCGTTATTCCGCAGGAGAACCCCTACCATTTAACGGTGAACAGATTAGATTTTGCCGGTGTTATTCGCCGTGTGAGCATTTTTGCCAACAAAACCACCAACCAAATTAAGCTAAACATCATGGGCAGTTCCTTAGAAATAAGTGCTCAAGATTTAGATTATTCCTATGACGGTAAAGAAACGTTATCCTGCCAATACACCGGTGAGGATATGATGATAGCCTTTAATGCCAAACTGCTTGTAGAATTGGTGTCTAACATGGATGCCAACGAAATAACAATGGAACTTAGCACCCCCAACAGGGCAGCCATATTTAAGCCATCTACTGCCGAAGATAATGTAAATGTGTTGGCACTGCTTATGCCATTAATGATTGGGCTATAAGCAATTTGAAGTAATATATGAAAATTCTGTTTGCCATTCAGGGAACAGGTAACGGGCATTTGAGCAGGGCAAGAGATGTATATCCCGAACTGTGCAAATATGGAGAGGTGGACGTATTAATAAGTGGCATACAGGCAGATATGGCATTGCCTTATCCGGTTAAATACCGCTTATACGGCATGAGCTTTATTTTTGGCAAGCATGGCGGAGTAGCCATAGGCGAAACCATAAGGCGAAGCAAAATCATTCGCCTGCTAAAGGATATTAGAACGCTACCCATAGACGAATACGACTTGGTAATCAACGACTTTGAGCCGGTATCTGCATGGGCGTGCCACACTCGCAAAAAGGCTTGTATTTCGCTTAGCCACCAATGCGCTGTTTTGCACCCCGCCGCGCCTAAGCCCACCCATACTGACTACATGGGCATGGCTATCATAAAGCATTATGCCCCCACTACCGCCGCTTACGGCTTTCACTTTAAGGAATATGCCAACAATATATTTACGCCTGTGATACGCAGGGAGATACGCCAAATAACCACTACCAACAAAGGGCATTACACCGTTTATTTACCTGCCTATAGCGATGAGGCTATTATTAGCCGGTTGTCGTCTTTTAAGGATATAGAATGGGATGTGTATTCCAAACACTGCAAGGGCAATCACACAGCCGGCAATGTACACATCAAAAAGATAAACAACGAAGCCTTTGTACAGTCTATGGCAGATAGTGCGGGTGTGCTGTTAGGGGCGGGCTTTGAAGGACCGGCAGAGGCTATGTATTTAGGCAAAAAGGTGCTTGTTATTCCCATGAGCACGCAGTATGAACAACACTGCAACGCGGCAGGTGCCGCAGATATGGGCGCCACCGTGATACCACAACTAAGCCATAAAAACCTGCCTGCCATTGGTGATTGGATAAATAACGGCAAGCCCTGCAAAGTGGACTATCCCGACAATATAAGCACTGTGGTAGCTAAGCTAATGCAAGAGCAAGTTAAATTGTAGTAAAATGGTGGGTAATGGGCTTAAATAGCGTATATTGTGCCAAATATTCATCATGAGAAAAATTATTAACTCTCTCTTAATTATTACGCTCTTATTAAGCAGCACAGCGTCTTTCGCAGTTAAAAAAAAGGTATTATTTATTGGTAATAGCTATATAGCGGTTAACAACTTGCCTACCATAGTAGATTCTATATGCCAAGCTATGGGCGATACGCTTGTATATGACCAAAATGTGCCCGGAGGCTACACCTTTCAAATGCACAGTGCCGATTTAGGCACCATCACCAAAATTAACCTTACGGATTGGGACGTGGTTGTGCTGCAAGAGCAAAGCCAAAAGCCGTCTTTTCCGCCTTCTCAGGTGGCTACGGAGGTTTATCCGTATGCCACAAGGTTAGATAGCTTTGTGCGTGCCCATGACACCTGCACGCAAACCATGTATATGATGACTTGGGGACGTGCCAACGGTGATGCCTCTAACTGCCCATTCTATCCGATGGTGTGTACTTATGCCGGTATGCAGTCTCGCCTGCGTGAAAGCTATTTGGATATGGGTACAGATAACCATGCTTGCGTGGCACCGGTGGGTGCAGCTTGGAAGGCAATGAGGGATAGTTTCCCGCTAATATGGCTCTATTCTGCCGACAGTTCGCACCCTGCCATTAACGGCTCTTATTTGGAGGCGGCAGTAATGTATGCTTCTATTTTTCATAAATCGCCGGAGAGTTGCACTTATGTAGCGACAGGAATGGTGCCGGCACAGGCAGCTACCATAAGGCGCATAGCCAAAAAGGTTACTTTAGACAGCTTATACACATGGCAGCGATACGGGCATTACCCCTACTCCGGCTTTACTGTAGCGGGTGCCACCAACACTAAAACATTTACCAACTTATCACCTGTGAGTGCCAAGCATCGCTGGAGCTTTGGTGATACCCAAAGTGATACTGTTGCTAATCCTGTGCACCGCTATACTGCTATTGGTACATATACCGTTACGCACACCATATACAACGACTGCTTTAGCGAAACGTTTACCGATACCGTTAGAATAACCACCATTTCCATAGGCTTGCAAAGCCTTAATACGGCACCTAATGAAGTGCGCATTGCTAATTATGGTAGCGGTAGCTTTAGCGTTGAGTTTAGTAGCATGGCTATAGCCGGCATGGCTGTTTACAGCATTGACGGCAAATGCGTGAAGCAATATACCAACACCGGAACGACCATTACTGACAACTTGCCTGCCGGCATGTATATATACAAGGCTTGGAGCAAAGAAACCGGTAGCGTTGTAACGCATAAGTTTGTAGTCTATTAAACCAATTTTTATGACAAAGCCATTTTTAGGGTTAAGAACAACTGTTTATTATGTCCCTGACATTAATACCGGTAAAGAATGGTATGCCAAAGTGTTGGAAACAGAGCCATATTTTGACGAGCCGTTTTATGTGGGCTTTAACGTAGGCGGCTATGAATTGGGCGTACACCCCATTCACGATGACAGCCATAAACCGTCTGCTGCGGCGCAGGCGTTTTGGGGTGTAGAAGATGTGCACGCGTCTTTTAATAGACTGTTGGCTATGGGGGCAACTGCTTTGTGCGCGCCTAATGATGTGGGGGACGGTATTGCCATAGCAGAAGTAACCGACCCTTGGGGCAATGCGATAGGCATTATACAAAATCCGCACTTTAAGCTACCCGAATAATAATGCTATTTTACAGAGCCTTTTAGGCGCATGGTAAAGGCTTTGATTAAGCCACCGTCATTTTGCAGGTGGCGGTCGCCTGTCCATGCAATGGCTTTGGGGCTATATACCGGCAATAACCTCCCAAAACCATTATTGCGCAACTTTACGGCAAGCCAACCATCTTCGTTAGAACCCGGTGGATGTTCATAGCCGTTTACTTGCAGGCAATGTGCCCGCCTAAAGGCAGAGTTGCAGCCATATACGTTCATGGCTTCTTCTTTAAACCATTTTTTGAACAACCTTAGCACATCGGCAAAATTTTCATAGATAAAATACTGCCACCTTTTTTCATACACCGGCGGTAAAAATGCAAACCTACCGTAAGACAGTGCAACACCCTGCTTGTTGATAAGCGGGTTTATCATAGTTTCTATCCATGTGGGGGGATAAAGGGTATCAGCATCGGCATTGATAATAAACTCGCTTGAGGCAGCGTGTAAGCCGGCATTGCGTGCATGTTTTACGCCCGGCGTGGGTTCATTAATGCAGGTTACGCCGGTGGCTTTTACAATTTGCTCGGTATTGTCTTTAGAGTTGTTGTTAACTACTATTATCTCTACCGATTTGTCTGTAATATTTTGAGCAATAGACAGCAGTGTATATAAGATATTTTTTTCTTCATTGTAGGCAGGAATAACGATAGTTACTAACGGATTACCTTTATACAACTTGGGATAGCACGCTTGTATATTTTTGGTAAGACTATCGTTATCTTTATTTAGTATTTCTTTAACGTATTGTGGAACGGTGATAGGGCGCATAAGCAGTGCAGGATAGGATTAAACACTTTCTTTTTGTAGTAGGGCGGGAATGGTGCGGAATATGAGCTTAATGTCATACCAAAAGCTGTGATTTTCGGCATACTTATTGTCTAACATTAGCCTTTCTTCTTCCGTCATTTCGCCCTTGCCTCTTTTCTCTACTTGCCATAGCCCTGTAATGCCCGCCGGAGCTTTGAAGCGAAGGGCGTATTTGTCTATCGTTAGCTTTTCGGCTTCGTAAAGGGGTAGGGGGCGATTGCCAACAATGCTCATATCACCTTTAAGCACATTCCACAGTTGGGGAAGCTCATCTATGCTTGTATCGCGTAATATTTTACCAATTTTTGTAATACGAGGGTCGTTTTTTAACTTAAAAAATGCAGCACCCGACAAAGATTTTTTAGCTTTTAAGTAGTTTTTCTCACACCATTGGTTTTTGTCGGCATACATGGGTTGCCTGCATTTTGTACCATTGGCAATACATTCATCGCAAAGCAAGTTAGGTTCTGTTTTATTAGCTTCACCGCCTTCTGCAGCAGCATATTGATTAAGGTGCATAAGTTCTTTTACCCTTTGGTCTGCATTAACATACATTGACCTGAATTTATAGAACTTAAATATTTTATAACCCGTACCCACGCGCAAAGAATAGTAAAAAATAGGTCCTTTAGACTCCAACCGCATGATAATCATAATTATCAGCAATATAGGTGATATGCAAAGGAGTAAACTTCCGGCAAATACGATGTCAAAAATGCGCTTTATTAGCGGTAACTTATAGGTGTTTACTTCAATAGGCTTACCCTTACTTTGTAGCGACTGCCAATTATCGGTCAAGTAGCCCACGCGCATTTCTATTTGCTGCTTTTGCAAGGGTAGCTTAAAAATGTCGGCTATGCCGGCTTGCATGGCTATTTTTATGGTGTTTTCATTTACTAATTGAGATATGAGGAAAAAAGGGATATGAGGCTTTTTTAACTTTTGCAGCGTTTCTAATAAATATATCCCCCCTTGCGACATAACTTCGTTTTGTGAAATCACTGCCAAAATATGTAAATGATGACGCTCCCAATCTTCACAAAGCTCACTACCGGTATTAAACTTCATCAGCTTCTTTTTGCCCCAGTCGCAACTGTTCAAAATGCCCAATATGGCATCATCAACATTAAGCAATGCTATTATACCGCCTTCACTTGGCTGTGGCAAGCTACTGTTCATATAAAACGATGCTAATTTTGGAATATTTTTCCGGAACGTCTAAGAATAGCTTTTAATCTTACTTCTAATTCTTTGGGGTTGAATGGCTTTACCATATAATCGTCTGCGCCGGCATCAAAGCACTTGATGCGGGTTTGTGTGCTTTCATCACCCGATAATATGAGTACGGGTATGGAGCTAAAGAAGCCGCTTGATTTTACATGTTGTAGCAATTCTAAGCCCCCCATGCCAACAGTGCGAAGGTCGCAGATGAGCATATCAGGTATAATACCCTGATGTAAGGCAGCTAAGGCATCTTTACCATCGGTAAACGCTTTTATGCTAAACTGTTCCTCAAGGGAGCGACTAATGATTAGCTGCAATGGCAAATCATCTTCTACTACCATCACTTTAGGAATCTTAGTTTCAGACCAATTCATGCAGTGCGTTTTAATGTTCTTATAAAATCACCGTAAATATACTTCACAATCTAAATTATTTTGGTGTTCATGAAGATTTGCAATGTTTTTTAGTTGTTAATGATACAGGTATGGTATTTACGGTAGCATTTTTTTAGCGTATTTCCCCCTTTATTTCATTCGTTTTATGAGCATATTGGCATAAAACGTGCTACTTTTTATGCTTCTTTTGCTTTTCTAAGGTTAAAAGTACTATATCGTCTGCACATTTGTTGGCGATAGTGTCTATTGTTCCATCATAGTAGCCTCTTATATGCCTGTTTTTGTCTATTAGCACAAGCTGTTCGGAATGTAAAAAATCATCACTACCGCCGTTGCCGTCTCCGGCTATCAGTCCTAACTGTTGTTTGGCAAAGGCATACACTGCTTTTTTGTCTGCGGTGCAAAACCACCAACTATCGGGATTGGCTTTGTATTGGGCTGCAAGCTCTCTTAAACGCGGTATGCTATCGCGCTCGGGTAGCATGGTAAACGATAAAAATTGCACTACCGTATCTAATGTATTGAGTTTTTTATAGCTTTTCTTAAAGCTATTTTGCAGGTATTTTAGGTTGGTGTGCATTTTAGGGCAACTACCTTTGCAGTCGGCAAAGAAAAAGCTGATGACCAATATTTTGCCTTGCAGGTCATGAGCTATTGACCGGTGTTCTCCGTTCTGGTTTACAAATGCTATATCGCTAATGGTGTGATAAACAGTATCGGGCTTGCCGTTTATGTTCACAATGCTGTCCATGCCGGCTATGTAGTAGTAGCGGGGCATTTTAACGGCATCTTTAGACATTTGTTGAACCACCAAATAAATAGATAGCGGCAACAAAAATGCTACCGCTATCGCTAATACATATCTATTGTTTTTTGACTTTGCCAAGTGTGTTAATGAGAAGAATGTGCCATTTGCTCAACATGAGCGCGAGACGGTGTAGTATTGTTCATGTGTAGCCAAAAGGTGCCGTCCATCAAAAAGGCAATTATAAACCACACAAATAGCACTAATGGTACTAATACGGTAACAATAAAATCTTTGAACTCATCACCAAGGTGCATAAAGATAGCCACAATGTAGCCTGCCTTAAACAGGGTTAACCCTAAGAATATGGTAATGATTAAGCCTTTATTTAAGCTATGGCTAAGTTTCATACCAATAAATACTTCTACTAAGGTTACTACTAATAGTATCCAAAATACGCGCCATATCTTTTTGATTTGAGCTTTGCTTTCGGTACCTTCCACATCTGTGTGATGTGCCATGATGCCGGAGTAGAGCTTTGATTGGTCGCCTTCGTAATAAAACTGATTGCTTTGTTGATTATGATTATGAGCTGACATAAGCTGTAATAAAATGAATTTAATGGATTATAATAAATAGAAGCAAGTGAATACAAATACCCAAACTAAGTCCACAAAGTGCCAATATAAACCTATTTTTTCTACCATTTCGTAGTGTCCCCGGCGTTCATAAGTGCCATTCACGGTATTCACCAACATTAGTATGTTGAACACCACACCACTGGTAACGTGCCCGCCATGGAAGCCGGTGATGGTAAAGAAGTAATTAAAAAAGTTGTGTGTGGACTGTAATCCAACTAATGGTTGCGTACTAAGCACATGTTGCACTTCAGGAGCGGCAGGGTCATAAAAATGAATGAATGTGCTTAATGGTGTAGTTTGAATATTAGTGAAGCAACCCCATAAACCGCCACACTCACCACCTAAGTGCGTCCATTCCCATGCTTGGCAACTTAGGAAGGCAATACCACCTACGATAGTCCATAAAAGCCATTTCGTAACATTCTTTTTATCACCATAGTGCCCTGCGTGCACGGCAAGCACCATTGTTACCGAACTCATGATAAGGATAAAGGTCATTAAACTCACAAAAAGCAACGGAAGGTTGTAGGCTTCAAAGAAAGGGAAGGACTTAAACACCTGATTAGCGTCAGGCCATACCGAGCTAAAAAAGCGCGTCGTTCCGTAAGAAATCAAAAATGCGCCAAAGGTAAGGGCATCGGAAAGCAGGAAAAACCACATCATCATTTTTCCGTAACTAACATTGTAGGGTGATCTTCCACCTCCCCATGCTTTGGTTTCTTGTGCTGTTGCTGCGTTTGCGTGTGCCATGTTTTATTTTAAGTGGTCTCTGAACAATTTGGGTGCAAAAATGCAAAAAAATTTATTGATTTGCTATAAAGAAAACAAACAAATAAACCCACAATATATCCACAAAGTGCCAATAGTGCCCTACTATTTCTAACCCTGTGGCATTGTAAATGATGATGTTTTTCCTTACAACGCGTAAATATACTATCAATAATGCAATTATCCCACCCAAAATGTGTAAAAGATGCAATCCGGCTATAATAAATACAAAAGATTCGCTTGGATTGCCACTTATCTTTACTACTTCTTGGGCTGTTGTTATTTTTCCGTTAATAGATACGGGCTGTGGGGTGTGGTATAGCTGGTAAAAGCCCATGTATTGAAAAATGCCAAACAATATCCCTAACAGTAGGGTTATACCCACAAGTGCTCTAAATTGAGGCATTTTTCGGGTTTTGAAAGATTTAAGTGCAACGTAATAGGTAATGCTACTTACCATAATAACTATTGTGGACACCCAAAAAATGGGAGGGAGCTTAAAATACCGCCAATTACCCTCCGATTGGCGCACCATATAGCCGCTTGTTAGCCCTGCAAACATCATGCTGATACTCCCCATGGCTATCCACATTGCCATTTTATGGGGGTGTATTTTTTTTGGACTGTCGGCTTCTTGAAAAAGGCTTTGGCTCATGAATTAAAAGTTATATTTATTGTTTATGCTTTATCAAAAAGCATGGCTAAAAAAATGACAGGTAAGTAAATGATAGATGCAAACATAACTTGCCTTGCCGAAGGCACTGTATTTAGCGTATAAAAGCGGTAAGATGCCACCGCATATAGCAATGCTGCTACTAAGCATACACTCATGCCTATGTTGCCGGTGATGTGCATATTTTGGGCAAAAAAGCTAAGCGGTATTAGCACAAGGCTATAATATATACACTGCAAGCCCGTAAACCGGCTATCCCGCTCGCGAGTGGGCAACATGCGAATGCCGGCTCTTTCGTAGTCTTCAAATGCTATGTAGGCAATAGACCAAAAGTGCGGAAACTGCCAAAAGAACTGAAACAGAAACAGCACCCATCCTTCGGGGGTGATTGAACCTTTAGC
>RGMU01000201.1 GCA_010021705.1 Chitinophagia bacterium
AGCGAAGTAGCAGAAATATATCAAGAGGACGGGGATTTTGATAGCGCATTTAACTATGCCATTGACGCATTAAACAACTTCGGAAATATTGAGTATAAAATTGGACTACTCATGCTGATTGCAGATATTTTGGAAAAGAAGCAGGAAAACGAATTGTCGTTTAAGCATTATTCCCTTTCAAAATTGCTACGACTACAAGAAAAATGGAAAGTTCCTCACGCTTTGGATTATGCTTTACAGAATTTAGGTTTTGCTCAAATTCCAATAGAACAACTTTCAAATTTGAAAAAGGAATTAAAAACCTATTGGAACTCTTTCAAACCACAGCAGCCAACAAAATCAACAGCCAATAACAATCAACAAATTACTGGGAAAATAGACAAAATTTTACACAATGACGCAAACGGTGCCGACGGATTTATCAAATACGACAGTAACAAGTCTTTGTATTTCAAACTACAATCTACCGACGAACTGACGAAAAAAATTAGTGTTGGATTTGATGTAACATTTAAAATATTGCCACCAAAAGAGAGCGGAAAAAAGGAAAGAGCAGTAAATATTAAACAAAGAAAATGAAATAGGAACAATAATGGCGAACCACGAAGTGGTGAAGCTGGCGGAGCGGGTGGTAGCGGCTATGGGTTGTTGTGGCATAAAAATACCCTGCCGGCAGGCACGGCACCTACGTTAAGCTATACCAAAGGCACCGGTACTGATACCATAACCGTAACCTTAGTAAGCGTGGAAAGGGGCTGCTATGACAGTGTACTAAGTGCGGTGCATTATGTGGGTGAGGTGCTATCGGTGGCAACTATGGGTAACAGTAGTTTACTGAAAGTATCGCCCAATCCGGCAGGGAATACGGTGCATATCAGTTTAGATAAAGCAATGATAACTCACCTTAGCCTTACCGATATAACCGGCAGGGAGGTGTTTCAAAGCCAACCCAATGCTCCGGCAACAGATGTGGATATAACGCAGCTACCCGCAGGCATATACTTGATAAAAGTAAACCATGTATGGGTAACAAAATGGATAAAATATTAATGGTTAATTATTAATGGTGAATGGTTATTGTTGTCTGAACTATGATTTATGAGGTTTATATGAATGGTGTGAAGTATAGAAAAAATCAAAACATAACCGGTCAGCATATTTTTCAGCTATTCCTTAGCCTATATTTTTACTC
Organism: Chitinophagia bacterium; assembly: GCA_010021705.1. Classification (GTDB taxonomy): domain Bacteria; phylum Bacteroidota; class Bacteroidia; order Chitinophagales; family Chitinophagaceae; genus RGMU01. Next base: position 1,193 of record RGMU01000201.1, read on the forward strand.
AAACAGCGTATCTTTGTGTAAAAGTACGCCAAGCCGGAAACCTATAAGCAAATAAAGAAAACGGGTGTTGAATAAACAAACCATAAACATAGTTTGGTATAAGCGAGACTTGCGGTTTACAGACCATGAGCCGCTCGTAGCGGCACAGGAAGCCGGCATACCGGTGCTGTTGCTGTATTGTTTTGAGCCGAGTGTTATGGCTTATGCGGATAGCGATGTGCGCCACTGGCGATTTGTATATGAGAGCCTTACAGATATGCAAAAACGGCTGTTAGAATATGGCGGTAAAATAGCTGTGGTGCACCATGAGGTGCCGGTCTATTCGTATAAAGAAACCGGCAACAAACTAACCTATAACCGCGACAAAGAAGTGGGTGCTTACTGCAAGTTGTACAATATACAATGGCAGGAGTATCAGACAAACGGCGTAATAAGAAAGTTGAAAAACCGCAGCAACTGGCAGCTATTGTGGAAACAAAAAATGAGTAGTGCCCCACAGACGGCGGATTTGAATAAACTAAAGTTTGTTGTGTTGCCGGCAGATTTATATGCCGCGCTGAAAGGCGAAGACCTACCTGCCGAAATCACCACACGCAATACCAATTTTCAGGAGGGTGGGGAACTTATGGCATGGCGATATTTAGAAAATTTTTTGAAGGTACGGTATGTGAACTATGCTAAGCATATATCAAAGCCTGCGCTATCAAGAAAGGGGTGCAGCAGGTTGTCTCCTTATTTAGCATGGGGTAATATATCTATGCGTATGGTTTATCGCTATACCTTGCAACACTATAATACTGCGCCCAATAAAAGACCGCTGACTCAGTTTATAAGTCGGTTACATTGGCACTGTCATTTTATACAGAAGTTTGAGCAAGAGTGCCGGATGGAGTTTGAGCATTTGAACAGGGGCTATAACAACCTGATAAAGCCTTACAACCCTGCGTATGTAGCGGCATGGATGAGCGGCAATACCGGCATACCCATAATAGATGCTAACATGCGCTGTGTGATTCAAACGGGCTACATCAACTTTAGGATGCGGGCTATGTTGGTGTCGTTTTTAACTTATAATTTGTGGCAGGAGTGGCAAACCGGTGCTTATTTTTTGGCACGGCAATTTTTGGATTATGAGCCGGGCATACACTATCCGCAGTTTCAAATGCAGGCAGGGGTAACGGGCATTAATACCCTACGGATATACAATCCCATAAAAAACTCGGAAGACCATGATAAGGAAGGATTATTTATTAAAAAATGGTTGCCGGAGTTGGCAAATATTCCTGCACCACTTATACACAGTCCGTGGAAGCTATCGTTGATAGAGCAAAAGCTTTATAATTGCGAAATTGGCAAAGACTATCCGCCACCCATTGTAGATGTGGAAGAGAGTAGAAAGCGTGCCGGAGAAACGGCTTGGCAATTCAGGAAAACAACTGAAGTGATGACAGAGAGCCGGCGCATAGTAAAAAAGCACACCAACAATCCTGAATCTAGAACAGACACATAAATTTAAGTAAAATGACTAATTTTTTGGAGGCAAAGTGGGAAAATATAGTTATGGTCAACTACGCAGTACCGGCAAGCGTACTACTGCCATATTTGCCGTATGGCGTGGAACTGGATACCTATCAGGGCAATGCCTACGTTAGCTTAGTAGGGTTTTTATTTAAAGACACACGCATCTTTAAAGTACCTATTCCTTTGTTAGGAACATTTGAAGAAGTGAATTTACGTTTTTACGTGTACCGAAAAGAAGGCAAGGATATCAAGCGTGGTGTTGTATTTATTAAAGAAACAGTGCCTTACAAAGCAGTGGCGTTTCTGGCTAATAAATTGTATAAAGAACACTACTCTGCATTAAAAACCCAAAGCACCTTTAAAATAACTGAAAGTACAAAGGAAATTACTTATAAATGGTTAGTTGCCGATAAGTGGAACATAATTAAAGCACAGGCAAAAAGCGAGGCAATAGAAATGCAAAATAGTAGTTTAGAGGAGTTTATTTTTGAACACTATTATGGCTATACTAAGGTAGATGAGCGAACTACAGAAGAATACAAAGTTAATCACCCGCGTTGGAAAGTAAACCCCGTTATAAATACAGAGATTGAATGTGATTTTGAAGCGAACTACGGAGGCAATTTTACTTTCCTGAACAATACATTGCCGGCATCGGTATTTATGGCAGAGGGTTCGCCCATAGAAGTAAAATGGAAACGCATAAAAATTTAAAAAGTGAAAGGTGTTAAAAAAGAGCATTTACCTCATAAGGTTTGTTTGCGCTGCAACAGGCTGTTTACATGGCGTAAAAAATGGGAAAAAGACTGGGATAATGTAAAATACTGTAGCGATAGGTGCAGAAGTAGTAAAAAAGCAGCAATACACGGATACAAGTAAAACAGTGGGATTGATTTGAGGGGGGGATAGGAGAATAAGTTAAATCAATATCAGGTCTTTTAAACACCAAATTAGGCAAGTGTTTTGCACTTCATAGAAAGTCTAAAAGACTTTCATTTAT
>RGMU01000202.1 GCA_010021705.1 Chitinophagia bacterium
ACCGGTTTTTTTGCCGTAACTTGCAGTTGAAAACTGTTAATTACCCGCACTATGAACGAAAAAAAGCTATTAGACAACTGGGCAGAGTATGTAAAACACCCATTAGCGCAAGTCTTTTTTGACTTGTGCAAACTTTTTTGAAGTGTTTTACACTTCGCATACCACACCGTTCACTTAACCCAAGTCTTTTCCCACCCGCGCTCATTTTAACAAAGTGCTTTACACTTCACCCTACCCCTTACTTTCCATTCTTATTATCGGTATCACCATTTCTTCAATGGAAATACCCCCATGCTGAAAGGTGTTTTTATAATAATTTACAAAATGATTATAGTTGTTAGGGTAGCACAAAAACACATCTTCTTTCGCAAAAATAAACGAAGAACTAACGTTGGGCGTGGGTAGCCCTATTTGCTTGGGTTCTCTGAATGCTAATACGTCTCTGTTTTCGTATTGCAGGTTGCGCCCCAACTTATAGCGAAGGTTGGCTGTGGTAGCCCTATCACCTATACACTTTGACGGATTTTTAACCTTTACGCTCCCATGGTCGGTGGTAATAAACAGTTGCAAATCTTTATCTGCCACGCGCTTTAGTGCCCTATGCAATGGGGAATGCTCAAACCAGCTCACCACCAATGAACGGTAAGATACCTCATCGCCAGCCAGCTCCTTCAGCACCTCCATTTCTGTGCGCGCATGAGATAGCATATCCACAAAGTTATAGACAATTATCGTAAGGTCGTTGTTCAGGTAGTTGTGGATATTGTCTTCTAATTGGCGGGCATCGTCATTATGCGTAATTTTAACATACTGCCACTTAAACTTATCCATGTTAAGATATTTAAGCTGGCGAGCCATGTATTTTTCTTCGCTTAGGTTTTTACCGCCTTCTTCGTCATCATTTTTCCAATCGTTAGGAAAGTTCTTTTCTATGTCTAAGGGCATCATACCCGCAAAAAACGCATTTCTACAATATTGTGTGGCTGTGGGCAATATGCTGTAATAAAGGTCTTCGTCCATCAATTTGAACGACTCTGATATTATTGGCTGAAATGCCTTCCAATGGTCATACCGCAGGTTGTCTATCAATATCAAAAAAGTAGGCTTCTTTTTTGTTAATTGCCCCGCAATTTTATGCTCAAACATTTTGTGGGACATCAGCGGACCTTCTTTACCATTACTTTTTATCCATTGCGCATAATTTTTGGAAATGTATTTATAAAACTCCGTATTGGCTTCTGCTTTTTGGTTGCTAAGCACCTCCATCATTTCTTCGCTGCCGCTTTTCACCATTTCTAACTCCCAATACACCAATTTTTTGTATAGCTCTTTCCACTCCTCATGGTTAGGGTTAGAGCTAAGTGCCATAAACAGGTTTCTAAATTCTTGCTGATAGGCAGTAGTGGTTTTTTCGCTTACCAACCGCTTGCCGTCCATTATCTTTTTGAGCGACAGCAGCACCTGATTAGGATTAACGGGCTTAATAAGGTAGTCGGATATTTGAGCACCTATAGCCTCCTCCATAATGTATTCTGCCTCGTTTTTTGTTATCATCACTACCGGCAACTGCGGATAAAGCTCCTTAATTTTTGATAGCACTTCCAAGCCCGTTAAGCCGGGCATGCTTTCGTCTAATAGCACCACATCGGCAACAGAAGCCTTTAGTTTGTCTAAGGCATCATACCCATTTGATACGGGGGTAATATTATACCCTTTGTTTTTTAGGAATAAAATTTGAGACTTTAACGAATCTATTTCATCGTCCACCCACATTATTTCGCCCTGTGTATTCATTATTATTGGTATTTGCTATTTACTTTTATAAACTGATAAGTTGATAAAAATGGTGAAAATAAAAGTAAAGGTGCACACTATAGGCAAATAGACAGATTTTTAACGGCAGATAATAATTTACGTATTCAATAAACGCATAGCATTTGCCTATATTGTGTATGTGGATAAAGATTATTGCTATTTTTCTGTCAATTTCTGCTCATTTCAAAAACTATACCCGAACGGGTATAAAAATGAGTTGTCCATTTAAGCCCCAAGCTACGGAGTTTTCACTTGCAGAAAAAGATAAGTTTAGAGATGCAAATTTTGAATTTGAACTGTTTAGAAGGTTTGAAATAAATATCACCTAATGCCCCTCATTTTCCGCTATCTTTGCAGTTCTCAAAAAATTGAATTGCTGTGCCGGATATTATTAAGCTGCTTTCTGACCATATAGCCAACCAAATAGCGGCGGGTGAGGTGATTAGCCGACCTGCGTCTGCGGTGAAGGAACTGCTTGAGAATGCGGTGGATGCGGGGGCTACAAGTATTGCGCTTATACTGAAAGATGCGGGTAAAGACCTGATTCAGGTGATAGACAATGGCAAGGGTATGAGTGCTACGGATGCGCGTATGTGTTTTGAGCGGCACGCTACGTCTAAAATTAGCCAAATAGACGATTTGTTTAAGATTCAGACGATGGGGTTTAGGGGGGAAGCATTGGCTTCTATGGCAGCTATAGCGCACATAGAAATGTGCACCGCCACCGCAGAAGGCATAGGCGGGCAGCCGGGCTTGGGCACGCGGATTATTATTGAGGGTACGCAAGTGAAGCTGCAAGAGCCTTGCCAGCAGCCGCAGGGTACGAACATAATGTTAAAAAACCTTTTTTACAATGTACCTGCGCGCCGCAACTTTTTAAAATCAAACACGGTGGAGTACAGGTATATTCATGATGAGTTTGTACGGGTGGCATTGGCGCATCCTAATATTCGGTTTAGCTTGCAGCACAATAATGTGGAAAGCTACAATCTATACCCGTCTAATGCTATGCAGCGGATTACGGCAATAATAGGCAGCGGGAGTGAAAAAAAGTTGATGCCCATTCAGGAAACGAACGATTTTTTTTCTGTTAGCGGGTGCATTGGCAAGCCGGAGGCGGCTACTAAAACCCGCACCGGACAATACTTTTTTATTAACAAACGCTATATCCGCAATCTTCACCTGCACCATGCGGTGGTGAATGCGTTTGAGTCGCTGATACCCAAAGACAGCCATCCGGTATATGTGTTGTTTATTACGATAGACCCTGCGAAAGTGGATATTAACGTGCACCCAACTAAGCAAGACGTTAAATTTGACGATGACCGCATGATGTATGCCTATCTTCATGCGGCTATTAAACATGCGATAGGACGGTATAACTTGTCTCCGTCTATAGATTTTGACTTAGACCCTCAAATAGCATCTTTATCGGCTGTTCAGCAGCCGTTTACGGCAGCGCGGCAGGCGGAGGTTGCCTCGCAAAGCTATTTAAGCAATGTGTTTAGGGAAAAGGGGCAGGCACATGCCATTGAGCGGGGCAATAGCTTAAAGCATTGGCAAGAGGTGTATAGTATAGCCAATGCGCAGCAAAGCCCTTCTGAGCCTATTAGCTACCCTGAAAGTTTACCGCAAGCTACCCCTACCATACCCTCCTTAGCCCAACAATACGAGCCGGATAAGGGCTTATATGCTAAGCAAAATGCTGCTGAAAACACCCTTTCTATACATGATAGCGTGTTAGCAGCACCGGTGAAAAGCGGGCTTATGCTTATCCACATTAGGCGGGCACAGGAGCGTATATGGTATGAGCATTTGGCAATGCAAGTGAAGCATAATGCGCCTGCATCGCAGCAGTTGCTGTTTCCGGTGGTGTACCATACCAGCGTGCCGGATA
>RGMU01000203.1 GCA_010021705.1 Chitinophagia bacterium
CTAAGTCATTTGCACAATCACATGAATTTTCTCATCTAATTCCATAACCGCTTCGTTGAGCATTCTAAGGTAGTTGGCATCGGCATTGTATTCTTCTTCCTTTATAAAGTTCATAATGCCTATAATAGATGCTACGGGTCTTCTTAGTTCATGCGACTGCATATAAGCTATTTTAGTAAGAATGGCGTTTTTCTCTTCAATTTCCGTTATCTGCTTTTTGAGTAGCTTTTCGTTTAGCTCTAATTCCATTAAATAAGCCACTTGCCTGCCTAAAATGCCCATAATTTTACGCTGTACCGGAGTTATTTGCTTGGGTTTATCACCTAAACAGCACAGTGTACCTACCTTTTTGTCTTCATTTACCGTAAGCGGTACACCGGCATAAAACCGAACACCGGGGTTCATGGCAACTAATGGATAGTGCGTAAAGCGATTGTCCTGCTTTGTGTCGGCTATTACAAACATCTCTTCTTCCTGTAAGGTGTACCGGCAAAAAGAAATTTCGCCCGGCATGCTTGCCACATCTGTGCCATAAGGTGCTCTGTGCCAGCATGTATCTTTATCTAATAGCGTGATTAAGGCTACCGGCGTTTCGCATATATCTGCGGCAAGGTTTACTATTTCTTGAAATTCACTGCCCTTCGTAAAGTCCAGTTCTTTGTAAAGCTCTACTTGGGCAAGCCTTTCAGGATTTAACTGCATAAAAAATGGTTTTAGTGTAAAAATACTATTATTGCTCTTAACAATTACGAAACAAATCAGTAAATAGTTTTATTTGCCAAAGATAGGCAATAAACTTCATATAACGCGCAAACTACTACTTCCCGTTTGCCCATGAGAGCGTGGGCTGTAGCCATTCACTAATAGGCTTAAAGAAATAACCATGATGAAGCCCCGTATTTAGTTCTATTTCCTTGTAGCGGGTAATGTGGCTTGACTTTTGCTGCAAGTTTGCACAACTTCTGCCAATGTTGTCTGTTTTTTCATAAATAGACAGCACATTACCATAGAGTTGCAAGTCCGGATTGCCAACATTCCGTTCATTGCAACCACTCATTAATACAAAATTTAACTTGCTATTTTTTGCGATGGAGCACACCCACATAGCTATCTGTGCTCCTTTAGAAGCACCCACTATAGTAATTTTTTCAGCCCCTACGCCACTTTTTATAAGACTATCTATCTGTTGGGCTACTTTTTTGGCATACTCCTTCACGTCTGTGCCCGCGGGGCGCACTTCACTAATAACAGTAAACTTTTTTGAACTAAAGGTGTCAAGTATTTTTTTATACTCATATTTACCGCGTACAGGGTCGGTGGCATCTGCTCCCAATTCTTCTACTATTTGACCATGTAGGTAAAACAAATATTTGTTTTGGCAATAGCCTTGCGACATCCATAAAATGCTAAGCAAGGCAAGTAAAAATGGCTTCATGTTATTTTTATCTAATATATCCTAATATTTTGAGCATACTTTGCGGGGTTTGCTCTTTGGCGTAAAGCCAGTCTTCTAACACACCGTCTTTGTTGCGCTCCACCACTATGTGTTTGGGCGATGGTATCATGCAGTGTTTTATGCCTCCATAACCTGATAGTTGGTCTTGGTATGCCCCCGTATGGAAAAAACCTATATAAAGAGGCTCTTGGCTTTTATCTTTATCCAACTTTGGCAAAAACACGGCATTAATGTGTTCTTCAGATGTGTAAAAGTCGTGGCTGTCGCAGGTAAGCCCCCCTAAGTGCACCTCCTGATACTCGCTCTCCCATTTGTTGATAGGCAACATTAAAAACTTTTCGCCTATGCCCCATGTATCGGGCAGGGTGGTAATGAATGAGCTGTCTATCATATACCATATTTCGCGGTCGTTTTGCATTTTTTCGTCTAATACGCTGTATATCACCGCCCCTGTTTCGCCTATGGTAAAAGAGCCAAACTCTGTATATATATCAGGTACATCTACCTTATTGCGCTTGCATACTTTCTTTATGGTTGACACAATTTCGTTAACCATATAAGTGTAATCATATTCAAAGTTTAGCGAATGCTTAATTGGAAAGCCCCCACCTAAGTTTAACCCACTTAGCTCCGGACATATTTTTTTAAGCTGACAATATAGATTTAGCACTTTGTTAAGCTCACTCCAATAGTAAATGTCGTCTTTTATGCCCTTGTTCATAAAAAAGTGGAGCATTTTTAAGTGAAAGCGGTCATTACCCTTTATTTTATCTACATAAAACTCTAAAATATCACGACTGCGAATACCTAACCGAGATGTATAAAAGTCAAATGTAGGCTCTTCTTCTGTGGCTATTCTTATGCCTATGTTTACGGGTTCTTTAGAGCGTATGGAGCGTTTATAGTCGTCAAACTCGTTTTTGTTGTCTAAAACGGGTATCACGTTTTTAAAGCCATCGTTTATCAATTGAGCAATGCTACGGGTATAGGGCTTGGTCTTAAAACCATTGCACACTATAAATGTGTCTTTAGTTATCTTCTTCCGCTTGTATAGCTGCTTTAGAATATCAATGTCGTAGGCAAAAGATGTTTCTATATGCACGCCGTGCTTTAATGTTTCCTCTAAAATAAAAGAAAAGTGAGAGCTTTTGGTGCAATAGCAGTAGTAGTAGTTGCCCTCATACTTATGTTTCTTTATGGCATCGGCAAACATCTTTTTGGCTTTGTTCACTTGCATACCTATTTTGGGCAGGTAGGTCAGCTTAAAAGGCGTACCATATTTGTCTATAAGGGCTTTAATATCTACATTATTGAACATTAAAGTGTTGTTGTCGTTAATATCAAATCCTTCTTGCGGGAAATGGAATGTTTGATTTACGAGGTCGTTATATGTATTGTTCATTTAAGGTAGAATGATAGTCTTTCTTTGACGTAACAAAAATATGATTTTCGCCGTAGTTTTTATGTATAGGGCGGTATATTTTTTACGCTGCGAAGATTTTTATTTTGCGAGGTGCTATATGATATTTCCAATTTCTGTATTACCTAACACAGCAAAGACCCGCAGATAAGCAGGTCTTTGGGAAATGTGGTATCATAAATAACAACTATGCTATATTAAAAGCAGCTTTAACTTTGCCTGTATAGTCTAATTTTTCCCACGTGAATAGCTCTACCTGCATTGTTTTTTCAGAACCGTCTGATGCCTTAAACGTTTTGGTAACGGTTTGTGGTTGCCTGCCCATGTGCCCGTAAGAGGCACATTCGCTGTACATGGGCTGCCTTAGTTTAAGGCGTTGTTCTATAAAATAGGGGCGCATGTCAAATACCTCTTGCACTTTAGCTGCAATTTGAGCATCGCTCAAGGCTACTTTGGCAGTTCCTTTGGTGTCAATAAAAATGTTCATGGGTTGTGCTACGCCAATAGCGTAACTCACCTGCACCAATACTTCGCTGCAAACACCTGCTGCCACAAGGTTTTTGGCTATGTGGCGGGTAGCATAAGCAGCACTTCTATCCACTTTGCTGGGGTCTTTGCCGGAAAATGCACCACCTCCGTGAGCACCCTTGCCTCCGTAAGTGTCCACTATTATTTTTCTGCCGGTTAGTCCCGTATCGCCATGCGGACCGCCAATAACAAACTTGCCGGTAGGATTTACGTGGTAAATTATATTTTCGTTAAATAAATGAGCGTAGTTAGGATAATGCTCAATTACTTTAGGGATTAAGATATTG
>RGMU01000204.1 GCA_010021705.1 Chitinophagia bacterium
AAATAGTGCGCTTAGCACCCGCACCTATTGCAGATATAGAGCAAAAATTGGTGAGCGACTTTTCTATACCGCAAGAAGCTGCAAGGCAGGTTGCTATTATTAGTCAGGGGAGGTATTTTCATGCTACACAGATATTGCAAGACGATAACCACGCAGTGCATGATGCCGTAAGAGAGCTTTTTAACTGCATATTTACCAACAAAGGCATTGAATTGGTAAAGCAAACTGAAATATGGGCAGATTTGGGGCGCGAACCCATAAAAAACCGCCTCCAATACATTATACAGTTGTTACATTTATCTATAAAAGCACACTATTTCCCGGTTCAGTCGCTACCGGCTTCACCGTTGGAAATGCAGTTTGCAACAACAATGTTAAAAAAAGGAGTGCCCATTGCCCGCATTCATGCCATGACAGAAGCTATTAACGATACGATACACTACATTCAGCGCAATGCCAACGCCAAAATACAGTTATTAGCCTTAGCTCTCCGCTTGCAAGCAAGCATTCATGGTAGAGAGTAGAAGTTACGTTCTTATACCCAAAAGCCTCTATGCTTGCTTTTTAATCTTTTTTATGTTATTTTTGTCAAATACAAAATGGATTGAAAAATGGAGAAAAGAATACTCTTTATAGTAGCATTGTTGGGTGTGCTTCATAGCCACGCGCAAACACCGGTATGGAGCACTGATATTGCGCCTATACTGTATAACCATTGCACATCTTGCCACCATTCCGGGGGCATAGCCCCATTTTCGCTTATTGGCTATACCAATGCGTTGGCTTATGCTACACCCATAAAAAATGATGTAACCACGCTAAAAATGCCGCCCTGGCCGCCTCAACCTTCTTATTCCCACTTAGCCCATGAAAGGGTGCTATCTACCACAGAAATTAACAAAATCGTAAATTGGGCAAATGGCGGTGCACCCTCCGGAGACCTCTCCTTAGCCCCGCCAGACCCTACCTACAGCACAAGCGGCGTATTACCCGGCACAGCTGACCTTACGTTGCAAATACCAGTTTATACCTCTACCGCCACCACCGGAGATATTTATCAATGCTTTAGCATACCTTCCGGTTTGTTAACGGATAAATACATAACAGCCTTTGAAGCCGTGCCCGGCAACCCTGCCATTGTGCACCATGTATTGGTATATGCCGATACCACGGGCACTTGCCGCCGTTTAGATTCCACCTATGCCGGACCAGGGTATCCTAATTTTGGCGGTGCGGGTAGTAGCAGTGCCATACTGATAGGGGCTTGGGTGCCGGGTAGTGCCCCTATGACTTACCCAACCAACTTTGGCGTGAAGCTCCCGCGCCGGTCAGACGTAGTATTGCAAATTCACTACCCTGCGGGCACAACGGGGCTTAGGGATAGTACCAAAGTCCGCTTTTATTTTTCTACTGCTTCTTCAGTGCGCGATGTGTTTATAGTGCCGGTGCTAAACCATAGCACCAATATAGACAGTACATTGTTTATACCGGCGTACACTACTAAATCGTTTACCGAAAGTGCCATTTCACCCATAGACTTTTCTTTATTGGCAGTGGCACCGCACATGCACCTTTTGGGACAGCGCATTAAGGTATATGGCGTTCACCCCGCAGGTGATACAGATAAATGGATTAACATACCCAAATGGGACTTTCATTGGCAAGGGTTTTATTCTTTCCCTAAGATAAAAAAAGTGCCCATGAGCACGCAAATGCGAGCCGAAGCCTTTTATGACAATACTACTGCCAACCCTGATAATCCAAGTTCACCGCCACGCAATGTATCGCTTGGCGAGGCTACTACAGATGAGATGATGTTGGTTTACTTTGTGTTTGCAGGCTATATAGCCGGTGATGAAAACATAGTGATTGACAGCGCAACGCTAAGCGTGCCCAAAGATTTTGCCCAATATTACAGAGGGCAGCAGCTATTGGATATTTGCCCCAATCCTTCGGTGAATGACCTTGTTGTGAAGCTCTACTTAAATAATGCCGCTACTGCTACGCTGCAAATTTTAGATGAGCAAGGTAAAATAGTGAGAATGTTGTCTCAAAATAAGCCGTTAGACAAAGGCTATAATGCGCTTAAATATTCGGTGATGGATATACCACCCGGCAATTATGTGGTTCAAATGATAACACCGGAACGCATCCTTGCTCAAAAATTGGTTATTACACACTAAATTGAGGCGTTTTCTGTCTTATTATATCATGCTTAGTTCGTTTTGTCGTTTTCTGTGTCTTTCTGTTATATGGGCATTTACTATGTGGATACCACATTGCTATGCACAAGGAGAATTGTATCGCATCAAGGAAAGGTATGAAGACGACCCTTTTGATGGACTTACCTATTATAGTGTAGGTGCAAACTATTTAAGCAACAATATATACATGGGTAGGCGGGATTCGGTTAGGCAGCCTTATTATACCGTATATGCAGGCATACAAATGTCTTTAGGGTTCTATATATCAGCCGGTGCGTCTTATTCGCGTAGCCGAAGTAATTTGGGCAGATTCGACCTAATTTCGGTTACCGGAGGCTATGATAACACTTTTTTTAAGGATAGGTTGCTTACGGGCTTTCAAATTGAAGGGAGTTTTTATCACCCATCATCAGAAAATATTAAAGGTAGCATAACGCAAACGGTGATGGTATATGCCAAAATTAAAAGCGATGTTATAGAACCACAAATCACCTTCACGTCCAATCAGGCTTCAGGGGCGGATAATATTATCACCTTTTCTGCCGACCACATTTTTCGCTTTTTGGACAATAAGCTATTGTTAACGCCTATGGTGGCATTTAACTACGGTTCGCTGCACTATTATGATGATTATTTGCTAAAGCGGTTCAAAAAAATGGATAAAAATTTGGTTGCCAATAAAGCCATTGCTAACGCAGAAGCTACCAAGCCTTTAGACCTTGAACTAAGCGGCAAAGCCACCTACAACACCAACGGCTGGCAGTTTAACTTTGTGCCCACCATATATTTAGCTTTCAGTCCTGCGACTGTTAACGCAGGCAATCGTTCCTATAAGGAAAAGCTAAAAAATGGCTTTACATTAGAGTGCGATATTTGCTACCGAAAGGAGAGAAAATAGGGCGCAATGGGCTATCGTAGCCCCGTTATTAAAAGGTCTATGTCGGTGTATTTCATGTCAAAGCGTTTGGCGATTGGGGCAGCGGTTATGCAACCTTTATAGAGGTAAACACCATTACGAATGCCTTTTTTGTGTTGTATCACTTCTTCAATGCCCCCACTATCGGCGCATTGTACCATAATAGGCATTATAATATTGCTAATAGCCATACTGGCAGTGCGCGATACACCGGAGGCTATGTTAGGCACGCAATAGTGCACCACGCCATGCACACGGTAAGTAGGCTTTTCATGCGAGGTGATGCGTGAGGTTTCAAAGCAACCGCCCCGGTCTATACTGATGTCTATGATTACCGAACTTTCTTTCATGTTCATTACCATTTTTTCGGTAACTACCATGGGGGTAACACCGTTAATGGGCTTTAGCGCACCTATGGCTACATCGGCTTTGGATAGTTCATCTGCAAGGGCTATGGGTTCTAACACCGATGTAAAGCACCGCCTGCCTATATTGTTTTGCAGCTTCATAAGGCGGTAAATAGAATTGTCAAATATTTTTACCGAAGCCCCTAAGCCGTAAGCAGCGCGT
>RGMU01000205.1 GCA_010021705.1 Chitinophagia bacterium
CCATGAGAGATAAAAATGCCACTGCTCAAAAAGATGCCGAAATAACCGTTAAAGGTATTTGCTCCGGAGCGGGTATCACCGGTGTATCGCTTACCGATTGTGTATTAACTAGATAAAAAAATTTTATACTTTTGTTCTCTTATGAAGCAAACACTCATAGTTCTATCCATCATATTAGCACTTACAAGCTGTAACAACCATAGCTTAGAAAAAGACTATCCCACCACGCCTACAAGTGCCTGCGACACCGCTACCACGCCTGCCACCTTTTCCGGTGGTGTTAAAAAGATTATTGTAGATAATTGCGCTACGCCAAGTTGCCATTCCGCTTCTACTAGAGCTGCAGGAGTTGACCTTTCAGCCTATACCGGCATTAAGGCAATAGCGGATAACGGCAAACTAATACGCGATATTATTTGGTCAAACTCCGGCTCGCACAGAATGCCGCAAGGCGGAACACAAATGAGCGACTGTAATATTAAACAGATAGTGTATTGGGTGAATAAAGGTGCTCAAAATAACTAAGTATTCTTCAACTTTAATTAGAAATAAATATGAAAAAGATTGTTCTAAGTTTATTCATACTAGCAGCTCTAAACACGCAAGTAAATGCTCAAAAATACATGTCCCGCACCGGTAAAGTGGTGTTTGATGCCACTTCGCCTAAGTCCCCTGAAAAAATAGAAGGTATCAACAACGAAACTGCTAGTTTGTTAAATTCAGCCAGCGGCGAGTTTGTGTTCCAAGTGCCTGTCAAAAGTTTCAAAATGGAAAAGGAGCTTATGCAGCAGCATTTTAATGAAAATTATATGCAAAGCGATAAGTTTCCTAAAGCAGAATTTAAAGGCAAAATAGAAAACTTAGCAGCCGTTAATTTTACTAAAGACGGTAGTTATACCGTAGCCGTTGTTGGTAATTTAACTATTCATGGCGAAACCCAAAAAATAGCCATACCGGGTATGCTTACTGTAAAAGGCAGCGAAATAACTGCCAAAGCTAAATTCCCTGTTAAATTGGCTGATTATAAAATAGATATTCCCGGCGTAGTTGCTGATAAAATAGCTAAAGAAGCCAATATAATGATTGATGTTCTCCTTAATAAAAAATAACACTAACCTCATGTATGCTTAAATATTTAGTTGCACTCTTTCTATCTGCAAGTGCTGTTAATGCCGTGCATGCCCAATCTGCCGATAGCACCGGAGATTTAATGGAAGAATTAGAAGGTGATACCAAATCCGGCAAAAAGCAAGAAGTAGAATATACCTTCAAAGCTACCCGCCTTATCAATGGTAGCACCGTAGAAAATTTGGCTCATGGTGTGTTAGATACCCGCATCTCCCATAGATTTGGCAACCTTAACCAAGGTGCCGAAAATTTCTTCGGTATAGATAATGCCTACACCCGAATTGGCATTGATTATGGCATCACCAACAGAATAATGGTAGGCATTGGGCATAATGTTTTAAGCAAAGAAAATGACGGATTTGTTAAAGTAAAGCTCCTAAAGCAGTTAGAAGGCGGTATGCCGGTAACAGTGTCTTATTTTGGTAGTGCTTCCGTATTAACCGGTGATGCCATTGTACCGTCTTCCATAGACGATGACGACTTCAAATATTCCGACAGGCTCACCTTTACGCACCAACTACTCATTGCTCGTAAATTTTCGCCATCTTTTAGCCTACAACTTACGCCTACCATGCTCCACCTTAACCTTGTGGATAGCAGTAAATACTCCAACAACATTTTTGCTTTAGGCGTATCAGGTCGTATGAAACTAAGCAAGCGCGTAGCACTAACCGGCGAATACTTTTACCGCTTTACGGGTATGGATAACTATTACGGAGGGCAGAAAACATATAACTCCCTTTCCTTGGGCTTTGATATTGAAACAGGAGGGCACGTATTTCAGCTGCATTTCACCAACTCTATGGGCATATCGGAGCGTGCAGTGCTTGCCCAAACTACCGACACATGGGAAAAAGGAGGCGTAAGATACGGCTTCAATATATCCCGCGTTTTTACCATTCTCAAGCCTAAAGAATTTAAGAAGTAAGTTTTGGGGGCTTTCGGCTAAAATATTGGCTTAACGCAAGTGGCTTATTACTTGCTGTTGGGCTGTAATAGGGAAACATGGTAAGTAATGGAAATTTTATTTTTTGTATATTTGCAAAATTATGGTAGAGGCTACGTGGCAAAAAATTATTACCTTCAATCCCTTACAATGTGGAGGCAGACCCTGCATTAGAGGCATGCGTATTCGCGTGGTAGATGTGCTTGACTTATTAGCCGCAGGGCTGTCTGCCAACGAAATATTAGAGGAATTACCCGATTTATACCCCGATGATATTAAAGCAGTACTTCAATATGCCGGATATAAGATTCACCATGCAACCATAGTAATTGAAAAATAGCCTGATATTTTGGTTAGACGCGCAAGTATCACCGTCAATAGCGTTATGGCTAAACGAAAATGAGCCATCAATAATGGCTTACTCCATGAGGCAGTTAGGTTTTTATGTGCTACTGTAGGTGCTAATTCTTTAAAATACGTTACACTTTGTAGAAAGTCCCAAAGCCTTTAATTTATTCAGCACAAGTATAAAACACTTACCTACATAGTGGGTATTGTAATGCCGTCTAAATATAAAGTGGCGGAAGAAATGTCTATATTTTCGTTCCAATAGACAAATTTAGGCATAGCCTTTACTTGCATAAATAACTCTTTATCATAAAGCGGTTGAAATGCAGGATAGCGTAAGTAGTACTTCATATCTACTTCTTTTAATTCTCCATTGTCAAACTGCAAGTGCAAAATATAGGATGGAAAGGGAGGCGTAATGGACATTTTTGGTGATGGGATGCTTAAAAAATGTAGGCTGGTATTAGCTTTATTGCATTTGAAAGGTTATGAATAAAAAAGTTGCTATTATTGCGGGAGCAAAATTGTGTGTAAGGATGGTTTTTCTAACGAAGTTCAACGTTATAAATGTGGGGTTTGCGGAGTTCGTTTTACGGTAGGCATTCGTTTAGAGGCTTCAAAAATATGGTTAGAATATACGTCAGGTAAGCAAACGTATGCCGAATTGGCAGCGAAATACGGTTGTTCTGTAAAGACAATTCAGCGTAAGATAGATAGCGTTCAAACAGAACGTCAAACTACGTTTTTGAGCGTAGCGAATGTGGTGATGGATACTACATATTTTGGTAGAAAATTGGGTGTAATGGTGTTTAAGGACAGCCTAACGGGTACGATATTATTGAAGCAATATGTGTAGCATGAAACGAACAAATTATACCTTTCCGGGATAGAAGAAATTAGCCGTAGGGGGATAAAAGTGCAGGCGATTATTTGTGATGGTCGGAAGGGATTATTTCAGCTTTTTGGAGCAGCTATGCCGGTTCAGATGTGCCAATTTCATCAGGTAGCGATAGTGAAGCGTTATTTGACAAAGAAGTCCAAATTGCAAGCCGGTAAAGACCTTTGGGCACTTACGCAGCAGTTGGATAAGACAGATAAAGAAAGTTTTGAGGGAGGTTTAGGTGGATGGTATCAAAAGTGGGAAGGCTTTCTAAACGAAAGAAAAACAGACGTAAAAGGCAAAAAGAGGTATGTTCATAAACGGCTGCG
>RGMU01000206.1 GCA_010021705.1 Chitinophagia bacterium
GTTACAAAGTATATGCCCGCAGGTAGCTTATCGGTAGGGTAGGCGAAGCGGTTGTTGGTAATGTGGTCTGCTATGCTTATTGGAGCTTGGTATTGCTTGCCCGCAGCGTCTGATAATGAGAAGGTAATATCATTATTAGCAGCTATATCTGCAAAAGTAAGCACAATATTTTCCGTAGCAGGGTTAGGTGCTATGGTAAATTCCGGCATGGCATTTATATTTTGTAAAGCACTCACGCCGGCTATTTGCTTAATATAGATTACGCCTGAAAAGTTGAATGTTCCGGCACCGGTAGAATCATAAAACATGAATAGTATTGGATAGTGAGTACCATTGCTATACCATTCGTAATTATCATTACGATGCTTATATATATTAGGGGTGCTGGAAGAGCGAAAGTGAAAGCTATCAGTACGTCTCATAATACGATGTATGCGCATGGCATTATTAATACTTCCACTTGGTAAAATAAGCGTGCCATAGCCATCATATATAACGCTGTCTATACCTTTAGTTTGATAAAAACCTACGCTGTCAGAACTTTGTGATAAATTGGCATCACGAAAGCTGTTGCCATAAACCATAGGATAGCGTAAAATAGTTTGGGGGTCAATATAAGCATCTGCACTACCGTCTTGCCAACTTCCCACACTACTGAATAAGCCGGAATTAGTAACATAATAAGAATAATAAGGAGTGCTACCGGAATTATCAACAGCAGCTACGCTTGCACCCGGAAAAGACGCACAACCCGGAGTGGCACTACAGGCTACATATTGGATGCTATCCGTACTCATAATAGATAGTGAGGCGCAATTCCAAGTAACTGCCGCACCTGAAGCCCCTTTGCTGATGCCAGTGGTGTCGCAGTAATGAGTCAAAAATTTGTCGCCTGCAGCAGGGTTAACACTACTATTAAGCGTAGGCTGCGCTGTGGCAGAAATAACGCCCAATAGGGCTAAAAGTGCTGTTGTAATGAGCTGTTTCATGCTATTTTGTATGATTTAAGTTACAAAAATAGTAAAAAATACCATTAACTAATCCTATTCTTCTATCTTTTGTTTTAATTTTTTCTTCAGTTCATCAGAGATATACACATTACCAAATATACCAACGCCTATTGTATTGGTTTTGCCTTCCCAAGTAAAGTTTGTAACCGAAAACAGCACATAGCTTTGGCAGGAAACAGCATTGTCAACCAAAGAGTTAATCACCATTCCGCCAAACATAGACCCTAAGCCTCTGCCGGCATTTTCCAAAGCGTCATCGCTTTTAGAGGTGTTTTCATTAAGCGATTTTTGTAAGTAAGCATTTAGTTCATGCTTCACCACTTCTTTATGCCTTGCCTCATTAGGGTTAGTAATAACGGCTATAAGAATAATTAAGCCAATCAATAAAAATGTAACAATGTTCTTTTTCATAACTTTTAATAAATCTATCTATGTTGGGCAATATACTACAAATGCCTTGCAGCGTCTGCATTTTTAATGCGGATAAGCTCTGATTGATATTTTTTCACCGAATCTTGCACACCCATTGCGCTATACACCAATACCAAGTTTTCGCAGGCGGTGCTAAAGTTGCTGTTAATAGCCCGTGATTGGTATAGGTAATACAATGCCGAGTCATACTTCTTTAAGCGGTAATAGCACAGCCCTATGTTGCTATGCGAATTATAGTATAGCGGATTAACTTTAATGGCATTTTTGCACAGGTCTATGGCATCTCTGTAGCGGTTGGTAACAAAATACACCCCCGCAAGGTTGTTGGTGGTTAACGGTTCATTGGGCTTAATTTTAAGTGCCCTTAAATCATGAATTTCTGCCGAGTCATATTGCCCTATTTGGAAAAAAGCATTGCCTATTTCTGCCTGTGCGTCATCATATTGCGGATTAACGGCAAGCGATTGGCGCAAGTATTGAATACCGTCTTCTATCAGTTTTCTCTTCACTTGCGGGTTGCCCTCATGCACGGCTGTGGTAGAAATCATTTCTGTGCCCAAGTAGTATAGCAAGCGGCTGTCGTGCTGTGCTTTGGGTACATCTGCCTTAAATAGTGTGTAGTTGGTGTCCCAGTCTTTGTTACGGTTGCTTACTATTGCCATCATTGGAATTGACAATAGCATCAGTATGCCCCATGCCAAAGGCGTGGCAAAATAATTGATAGGAGTCCCTCCTTTTTCCCCTAATTTTTGAATAACCCACCCAATGGCAAGTGCCGCAGCCAAGCAAAACCCCACCGAAGCAAAAAACGCAAAACGCTCTGCAAATATCGCACCTATCAAAAAAAATACGTTGGAAAATAGAGCTATCATAATCAGATAGAACAGTACGGCAAATGCCCACATATCTTTGGGTATTTTAATAAGCCTATACACCCCAATGCCCAACAGCGCACCGTGTATGGCTAAGGATAGCAGGGTGCGGTAGTCGTTAAAACCCACAAACGGAAAAGTGTTGTAAGCATAATCACACACCAACGGATATGGAATTACCATCAATTTAAGGTAGTTTAGCGTAACGGCTATCGCTGTTGCTTTTTGCATAGCCGGGGTGGGGGGCTTGGTAAGCATATTGTCCATAAAGCTGATAAAGTTGCTTGTATTGGCATTATACATACCTAAAACGTAATTCCGCACCGCTAAAAATAACACCGCCACCAATACCACCCCGGCAGACAACACAATACTTTCTTTTTTATTATCATTAATAAAAATAAAAAATATGATAGGCACAACGAAGATATACATAATGGTAGTCTCCTTGCTTAACAGCGAAAGAAAATAGCACCCAAGCCCTATCAGCAAGTCAAGTATTTTTTGTTTATTGGCATAGTCCATCAGCTTGTTGAGCGATAGAAAGGCAAAGAAAAAGCAACCCAACTCATCACGGCTTTTAATATTAGCCACCACTTCGGTATGTATGGGGTGAACCGCAAAAAGCAATGCTGCCGTAAACGCTACAAACAGCTTTTCTTTGTTCATAAGCCGGTGCAAAAAGCGAAACAGCAATACCACCCCTCCCGCAAAAAACAGAATATTCATAAAGTGGCTTAGCCAAGGGTCGCTGGCGGTTAATTCATACTCTATGGCAAACATGGCAAGCGATAGCGGGCGGTAAAGGTCGTTGGTGGTAATAAAGTATCCGCGGCGGTAGGGTGTAGCAAATATTTCTCCTACAGCCGATGCACCTTTGGTAACTATGCTGTTGTCTCTTATCACATTATAGTCATCTAAAGCATAACCGTTGGGTATGGTATTATAATAAAGCAAAAACGACAATGCAAACAGTATTATGCTTAACAGCATCACATTAAATAGTGGTGCTTTTTCCACCGGCTTGGCTGTGGTAGCTACATTCGGTATTACCGGCTTAGGCGCAGCAGAAACTTTATTTTTTTTAGCCATAGATGTTGCTTCTCAAATGGCATAAAAGTATAATAATAACTACAGCTATCCAAAACCAAACCTTATTTTATGCCTAAAACAGCGGTAATTGGTTATTTCTAATCCGCCTAAAATCGTTTGTGTTTAGCGTAAGTTTGGTATGGTTCAGGTTTAGTTTTTTGCAGTAAATCTGAAACTGCTTGGCTATCATTTCGGCAAATTTCCCGT
>RGMU01000207.1 GCA_010021705.1 Chitinophagia bacterium
GCAATGTGCATGAGGTCTTGCTTTTGCTCTTTGGTAAATTTTTTGGCAGGCATCATGCCTAATTCATTTATGCCGATAAGGTATAAAATACCCTCCATATCAGGCACTTTGCCGAAGCGAGTTAAAAGCAGGTCTTCTACTTTTTTCCATTCGGTGGTTATATCCATAAGGGGGCTATTGGGCGTTAACATAAATTTTTGATTTAACATAGCTTTCCCAATCTTCGGCTTGCTTGCCTCTAAGAACACGCGGAAACTTGTTCATGGCACCATACTTACCTTGTTCTTTAAGATAATCCATAAAGGTGTTGCCTGGAATTAGCTCTACATAAATATCTTTTAAGGCAGACGTGCGCTCTACCTGATAGTCGTCATTAAGGGTGCAAAGTGTTTTGTCTAACAGTTGTTTTATACTTTCAGCATCCACATTATTATCGTCAGTGCCTATGTACCAACGGTGGGCAAAGCGATTTTCTTCGGCAAAGCCAACAACGGTGTATTCTCGTAGGGATGCGCCTAATTTATTGGCAGTAATTTGGAGGGCTTTATTCATATTGTCCACCGAAAGGTGCTCGCCACACATACTAAGGAATTGCTTAGTGCGCCCTGCTATCACTACTTCATATTCGTAGGCATTGGTAAATTTAACCACATCTCCTATCAAATAACGCCACGCCCCTGCACAGGTGGATATTACTACGGCATATTCTGTTTTTTCTTTTACTTCGTGTATCAGCAAGGTATCGGGTCTTCGCTTTAGCAAGTTGCCTTCATCGTCAAAATTGGTACTGTTGAAAGGTATGAACTCATAAAAAATGCCGGCATTAAGCACAAATTTTATGCCCCCTTTAGGCTTAGCTTGAAAGCCAAACGAGCCTTCGGATGCCATGTAGGTTTCTATATAAGTAACGGGCTTACCCATTATTTGCTTAAATGCCTCTTTGTAAGGGTCCATTGCCACGCCACCGTGAATATATACACATAGGTTAGGCCATATTTCATGTATGTTTTTGACCCCATAGTGGGCTATCACCTTTTCAAACACTATTTGCACCCAAGCGGGCACACCGCACACAATACCCACATCCCAAGAGCTAGCCTGCTCTACTATCATTTTAATGCGGTCTTCCCATTTAGGGCGTTTGGCTATTTTTTTGCCCGGTTTGTATAAAAAAGAGGACATCCAGCGGGGCATATTTTTGGCACTTATGCCGCTCATATCGCCTTCGTAATATTCGCCCTTTTCAAACAAAGAAGTAGTACCACCAAGCATAAGAATACCCTTTTCAAACGCTACGGGAGGTATATTAAAGTTAGCCATGCTGTAAAGCTGCTTAAAGCCTACTTTTTTTATAGACTTTATCATATCCATAGTAACGGGTATGTGCTTGCTTGAAGATTCTGATGTGCCGGAGCTTAGCGCGAAGTATTTAACGGTGCCGGGCCAGCATACATTTTCATGCCCTTTTTGGCAAAGATGCCACCATTGATTGTAAATATCGTTGTAAGTGTGAACGGGAACCGTTTTTCTGAAAGAGTTGACAAGGTCTATTTCACGGCTAAGCATGTTAGCAAATTCATAATTTTTGCCAAAAGCTGTATATTGACCTCTGTCTAAAAGTTGCCATAAAGTGTGCCTTTGATAGGTTTCGGGTGTGGCAACGGGAAGCACAAACTGCTTTCTAAGCTGAAGAGAACGGGAAATTAAATTACCTAATAGAGCCATATCTCAAATGAGCAGGATATGAAAAATAGCTCAAAGGTAATGAAAATAGCTATGTTGCAACCATTATTTTACTTTATACAAATATTAGTATAATATTATATGCGATATGCCGTTATTTCGGGAGGGTATATTTTTTCTATATGGGAAATAATTGTTTACTTTGCAGTTGTATGAAGTACATTTATATGTTGGCACTTGCAAGTGCCATAAGCAGTGCCTGCTTTGCCCAGAAAACCGAAACAAAGCCCCCCCAACCGGAAACAACAGCCACCGAGAAAATAGATTATCAGCAAATAGGCACGCCAATGCCTGAATTAGTGCTTATAAGCTATGACAGTGCCTCCATTATCCCTCCAAAGAAAAAGAAGCACCGTAAAAAAGACCAAGAGGTTGTAGCAGAAGATACTACTATCCAAATGCAGCCAATTATTTACACTAACAAAGACTTTAAGAACAAAGGTAATTTGCTGGTAATGATGTTTAACCCCACCTGCGGGCACTGCGAAGACCAAACAGAGATTCTTAAAAAAAACATAGACCTGTTTAAAGACAGTAGGTTAATAATGCTTGCCAACAAAACCATGAAAACCTACATACCCGACTTTATGCACAATCATAAAATAAAGGATTTTCCAATCATTACGTTAGGAATGGACAGCACAAGTTTTATCAATAACACATTTCTATACCGGGCACTGCCACAAATTAATATATATAACAGTGAACGGAAGCT
The DNA here is from genome assembly GCA_010021705.1 of Chitinophagia bacterium. GTDB lineage: Bacteria > Bacteroidota > Bacteroidia > Chitinophagales > Chitinophagaceae > RGMU01. Next base: position 2,459 of record RGMU01000207.1, read on the forward strand.
GATAAAGGTGTATGCAGGAGAAGTGCCAATGGATAGCTTAAAAATGTTTATCAACTAAATATTGGATTGATAAAATAAAATTTAGTGTGGGACTTGTTTTTTTGGTGTGATAGTAATACCTTTGCGCTCCCGTTTAAGCATGGCAAAATCCATGCAGGTTTTTTTATATGAAAAAAGGCATACATCCATCAGCCTACCGTATGGTAGTTTTCAAAGACACGTCTAACGAGACCATGTTTTTAACACGCAGTAGCGCACCAAGCCGTGAAACCATTATGTGGGAAGACGGTAAAGAATATCCGGTGATAAAAGTAGAAATTTCTAATACCTCGCATCCGTTTTATACGGGTAAGGCTATGTTTGTGGATACGGCAGGTCGTATTGATAAATTTAAGAAAAGATACGAAAAGAAAACCAAATAATTGGGTTTTGAGTAGCATATTTTAATAAAGTCCCGTGAAATAACGGGATTTTTCTATTAAATGCTACCTTATAGCCACGCAATTCAATAGCTTTGCAGCGATTATTAATTATATGAATATCTGCCTATTTGATAATAACCGCCACAAGCTGTTTCCATTTACCCATACGCGTGCCATTGCCGATATAAGGTGTGGTATATTAACCGCTACGGAGCGGTGGGAAATGTGCCTTCAACAAAAGCCTAACATTTTAACGGCAAGCCACTTAATGCCGTTATATCCCTTCTCTACCCCTTTACCAAATGTCTATGTCAACGCAGGCATTATAGCAGATGAGGATAATGTTGCGTTCATACTATTGGGCTTATTTGAAAAACCCAATACCAAATTGATGAAGGGGAATACGCTATTAGGCTTTGCTACGGATAGAGCAATTACAGACCTTTCTGCAATAGAGGGGCTGTGTGCCGATATGGAGGCTATCAACTATGACGGCAATGTGCTACTGATAGAGCACAACCACGATATTTTTTCGCATAACGATAAAGCAATAGCCATAGATTTTAAGCTGGTAACGGCAGGCAGAAAAAGTGCGCCCATACCGGAGGGTGTAACGGTAAAAAATGCGGATAACATTTTTATTGAAGCAAGTGCTATCATACAGCCCGGTGTGGTGCTTAATGCCACTGATAGCTACATATATATAGGGGCAGAAAGTGA
>RGMU01000208.1 GCA_010021705.1 Chitinophagia bacterium
TTTCAAAAAACCATCATTAATCAACTGCTCTGCATCTTGCATGCTTTTGGCATAGCGCGCACACACCTTTAAGAAATAGCTGTAGAACATTTTGTACACATACTCTTGCATCGCCCGGTTTTTTTTCCGGCACCCTGCTATCATATCTTGCTCGTTGAATGAAGACATATTGGGATGGCTTGCAAAAATATTAACAATATTATTTCTAATCGTAGGTTTACCTTATCATAGTTATTTTATGTATAGCTAAGCAATAAGCATTTTCTGTACCTGAATAAACGGAGGTGGGAGGTGTAATCTTGGGTTTGTGGCAAAAATATTTTTTCTACCTTATTTGGTATCCATTATCATATTGGCATTGCCTTTACCTAATACTATTATTTTGGAATTGGAGCTTTGTGCCAGTTCTCTCATGGCTTTTATTTGCTCATATTGCAGCTGCTTTTCAGATAGGTTTTCGCTTATTATTTTTTGGTAGTCGGCAATACCCTGTGCCTCTACCCTTTTTCTATCGGCTTCTTGCTTTTCTTTTTGTAGGATAAACTGCATTTTTTGGGCTTCCTGCTCGGCATTAATTTTGTTTTCAATAGCTGCTTTAACAGATGTGGGTAGGTTAATGTTTCTAATTAAAATGCTTTCTAATATCAAGCCCCGCTTTTTAAAGTCGTCTTCTATTGCCTTAAAAATACGGTTTTGAAATTCGTCCCGTTTTACCGAATACAGCGAAACGGCATCATAATAAACAGCATTATCCCTAATTTTAGTACGGGAAAGGGGGCGCACAATTTTGTCTCTATAGTCTAAGCCGGTTTCTTTAAACAGGCGGGGAGCGTCAATAGGTGATACTTTATAAAGTACGGTAAGGTCTATGGTAACTTCAAGCCCATCAGCAGATAATACTCTAATGGCATCATCACCTGCTTTGTCGCCTTCGTTGTGCACGCCACTCATAGTGTAATTTTGGGTGCGAATGTCCACCGATTGCACCTCCAATAGTGGGTTAACAAAGTGCAAACCGCTGTATAATACACTATTTTGCACTTGCCCAAAAAGCGATGCAATACCCACCCTGCCGGCATCTATTTGCATTACAGACGCAAAAGAAAAGCCTAAGAGAGATATTGCACCACCTATAAGCATTATAGGGCGACCTATAAACTGAAATTTATCTTTTGATTTATGAACAAAGTAGCCGGTTAAAAAGAAAATGACACCAATGAATAGAACAACCATAGTTGGAAATTTTTATCAAAGATACAAACTAACCGCTTACCTACCCAATTAGTCTTTAGCAAATTCGCCGGCAGCCTCAAGCGTTACATCATTGCCAAGCATGGTTTCAGGCATTGAAGTGGCAAGATTGAAATCAGAGCGTTTAATTTTACCGCTAAAGGTAAAGCCTGCCATTGTTTTTTTGTTCATGGGGTGGGTTGTAGTTCCGTTAAATACCATATTAAGGGTAACGGGCTTGGTAACGCCATGTAAGGTAAGGTCGCCGGTTACGGTATAGTTTTTACCGCTACCTTTTTTAATGGATTTGCTTTTGAAGCTAAATGAAGGGTATTTAGCAGCGTCAAAAAAGTCGGGGCTTTTAAGGTGCTCATCGCGCTGTGAGTTGTCTGTATTTATGCTGCTAATGTCAGCTGACATTTCCAAAACTGCGTCTGACAAGTCGGGCTTGGCAGAAGTCATTTTTGCGTCAAAGCTCTTAAATGAGCCGGTAAAGTTGGAAATGCCCGTGTGCATAATACTAAAGCCTAAATGGGAGTGTACCTTATCTATTGTCCAACCTTGGGCAAAAATAGAGGTAGAGCAAAACAATGCTACTGCGGTAAGGATGGTATTCCTGCTCATGTTGTAAAAAATGTTTTTTATGATTAAAGGTACAAAGATAAGTCCGGCTACAAATTGAAACATTGATTAGCTGTATTGAAATATAGTTATTTTCAATATTGGTTATCTAATAAGGGTTACATCGCCTTTAAGATAGCCTTCAGAGCCATAGCGGTCTATATAGGCTATTTGCCAATAATAAGCTCCTATTTCCATTTTTTTGTCTTTGTAGGTACCGTCCCAGCCGGAGGTAAGGTTTTCGCTGTAATACACCTGCTCACCCCAACGGTCATAAACTCTAAAATATTTTATGGCTTTATAGCCTACGGATAAAGGACGAAAAAGGTCGTTAATACCGTCTCCGTTAGGCGAAAAAGCATTGGGTAGCCAAAAGGAGGCTTCGTTTACCACTCGCACCGTAATCGTATCCCAGCCTTCGCAGCCATTGGTAGATATAACGCGCAGGGCATACTTAAAAATGCCCGTGTCGGGATAATAACCTACCGGGTTGTTGATGGTGGCGTTGCTTAGATTGGTGGCAGGTAGCCAACTGTATTGGTTGCCACCGGTAGCATTAAACTGTATGTACTCACCCTTAACAATAATAGTATCCTTGCCGGCAAAGGGCTTAAAGGTTTCTATTGTTACTTGCTTAACGGCAGAGTCTATGCAGTTTTTTACATTTTTTGAAATTAAAACTACGTTATAAGTTCCGCCATAGTTGTATCTATGGGTGCAATTTTGGGAGTCGCATTCTGTGCCATCGCCAAAGTTCCAATGCCAATAGTTAACGGGTTTTATGGTAGCCTTAGAGCTATCGGAAAACAGGGTGGGTTGTTCGGGACACGGCACTCCTGCAAAGGCAAAATTGGTATTGAAATAAGGAAATATTTTAACATACCTTGAGATGCTATCAGGGCATGTGGAACCGGGGTTTAGTAATAATTTTACTAAATAAATGCCGGTATCGGGAAAGGTGAAATCAGGCTCAAAGTCATTAGATTGGCAAGTGGTGCAACCCGGTACGCCAAAGTCCCATAAATAGGCAAAACCACCGCTGCTACAGTTTACAAAGTGTACTTTATAGCTTTTGCACTCTATGATGTAGGTATTGGGGTCAGAAGAGAACTGGGGTATGCAAGCTACCACTGCTTTAGAACAATCGGTAATTACAAATTGAAATTCTCGTTTTGTGGTGTTAATAAGTACCCCCCTTCGCCATTCATGGCAACAAACGGTTACTAAAAACCTACCTAAACGGCGGGGCGTGCCGGTAATTATGCCCGTTACGGGATTAATTTGTATAGCAGGCGAGCCTTTAATGGGTGCGGAAGCTGAATAGTCTGCCACCCATCTTACATTACTATAAGGTGGTGCCGCAGGTGGGAATGGTTTAACATCATCGGTTGTTGCCCCAATGTAAGAATCGCAAAATTCATAACTTAGAGAATCTTCCGGGTCAGGGTCTGTGGCAGAATGGTCATAATATAATGGAGTGTTAAGGCATATAATTTGGGGTGGGTAGTTTTTGAATATGGCACTATTGTTGTGCCCTACCCGTATTGCCGAAGGAATGGTGCAAGTATAGGTAGCTCCGTTAGATGCAGGGTCTTCAATGTTCATTATTTGCCCATTACGGCAGCACCGCTGGTAGGCTACGGTATAGCCGGAGGCATTGTTTGGCAGAGAGTAACGCTTGGTGGATTTCAGTGCCCGCAAGCATAGGTCAGGAATATCATTAATACATTGATTAGAAAAATTGAGTGG
>RGMU01000209.1 GCA_010021705.1 Chitinophagia bacterium
ATTGTAATTCCGTTAAACGAATGCACGAGTCCTTGCTCGTATTCGGTTCCAGCGCGCCTTTGATTCGTTTGCGGATTGCTGGAAAAGCGATATTTATGGTTTGTTTATCGCCGGTTTTAACGTATGCGCTGATCATTTGAAACAGCTGTTTGATTTCGTCATGTTCGGATGCAAGCAGTTTCAGCTCGGTAAGTTTTTCAAATATTGGACGCACTTGTTCTTTTCTCTCGTCTTTTGAACGCTCGTGAAACGGTTTTGCGTTCATTGTTTTGTTTTAATTGTTTTGTTTTGTTTTTTGGATATATGTTAATAATAAACATTATTTTTAATAGCGTTTACCATTTATTTATTTATTTATTTATTTATTTATTTTGTAAAAAAAATCACTCATTTATTTGGGTTTTTTATTTTATATTATTCACTTTATTTGGTTCATTCATTCATATTCATTCATATTCATTCATTCATTTGTTCATCGTTCCAATTCAGCACATTGTTAATCGAAACCCATTTCTCAATATCCATGCCGAGTTTTGTAACACATACTTTTTCCTCTCCAGTCGAGCTCATTTGAACTTCAGGAAACGCTTATTACGCAGCTAAAAGATGAAATAGCTTATTGGCGTAAACTATCGGAGAAGGAAAGTTTACCCAAACAATAATCAGAAACAAGAAGGTAAGTTTAACGCTTAAACATATAAACAAAAAGGGGCTATTTTTTCAAACAGCCCCTTTTGTGTAGCATAAATGCAGTAAAATTATGCCGTTGTCTCTTCGGCTATTTCGCGCCTGATAACGTTTAGTGCACCACCGGGTTTGAACCACTCTATTTGCAAGGACGGCATTTTTTAACATTTTATAATTTTAACATTTCACAATTAATGATTGTGTGCTGCTATCGCACCTGTACCCTAAAATACACATCGGCATCGGTGGAGCCGATGCCACAGTTGCCGTTTTTAATGTTGGGCTGGTGATAGAGTGTTACCTCTACCCTACCGTTGCTGGCGTTGCCGGTGGTAAACTTGTTTACTAAGCCAAGTTCTAAGGGTGTGGCATTGTTGTCTTTGTCTAAACGGGTTACGGTGAGTAACAAAGACGCATCGGGCTTGATGCAAATTAAATGGAAGTTGCTGCGTTGTTGTATTTCTTTGTTAATGGTGTCTGCGGGTGTTGTGGAGGCATCTATGAAATAGACGTTAACATTGTAGTTGGCATTATTTTTAAGATTAAGATAGGCTTGTGAAGTATCAGGCGGGGTGGTGTCTGCGGGATTTAGCTTTTGCCACTGCGCGGTCAGCACTTCGGTGCTATCTGCCCTATTGACGGCTATTAGCCTTAGTGTGGTCAGGTTTTCATTTTCAGGTGGCGGGGGTGTTACTATTTCTTCGGGGCGTTTACATGCCTGAAATGTAGCGAGTGTGAGTAGTAAAGTACAAAAATATAGCAATGGCTTTGTCATGCGTTAAAAAAATTAAAGGTAAATAAATTGAGTGGTTTAAAAAGATATTTTAGCTTTTAGTGATAGGTTTCTGCCCATATCGTTGGCATAATAACGGTAGCGGTTTAGGTAGTCTCTAAAGGTGGTATTCAGCAGGTTGTTTATGCCAAAATCAAATTGTAGGTAGTGGTTTTTCAAGGGTATTGTACCTCCTATATTGAGGTTTATTAATTGGTAGGCGGGGGGCGGGGGCACAAAGTCGCTACTATCGGGTACGCGGTTTTGCTTTGCCACTGCAATGCCTTGCAGCTCTATATAGGGGTCTTTTAAGGCTTTTAGTGAGTGTATATTCCATTGCAAGGTGGCTATGGCTCTGTCGGCAGGCATATATATCAGGTAGCGGCTTAGGGTTTTGTTGTAACCATATACGGTAGATGCTTTGGCACTTAGTACTACGTTTTTGACCGGTTTTAGCTCCATAGCCACCTCGCCACCGGCTATTATGGCATGGTGCTGCGTAAACCTAAAAGCGGGGTATGTGCCACTTACGAGCACCACAGGCTGCAAGGTGGGCATTTCGTAGATGTAGTTTTGAATGTTGTTGCAATAAGCTTCGCCATAGATGTTCCATTTTTTGGCAGTATATTTGGTAAATATGCCGGTGTTAATGGTGCGTTCGGATAGCAATGTGGAGTCTCCATTTTGATATTTGGCATCGCCAAAGTGTATGCCATGTATATACATTTCGTTAACAGACGGTGCCCTCCATGCGGTGCCGGTATGGAGTGTTATTTGCCAATTTGCTTGCGGTAAGTAGGTAAATCCTACTGATATAGAAGGTTTTTTGTATTCATAGGTACTGTGGTAAGGGATTAAGGTGGAAGGGTTTAACAGGTAAACACGTAGCCAACGGTAGTCGTATCGCCCCCCTATTTCAAAGCTGAACTTCTTATACTTGTAGCGTTCAATGGCATAGATACCGATAGTGTAGTTTCTAAAGTTGGGTATAAGGTATCTAATGCCTTTGAACACATTGCTTTGGGTAGATGCGTCTATGCCAAAATTGCCGGTAAGCCCGTTTTGGGTTGGTTGAGTGCAATGGAGGCTCACGCTTTGGGTATTGAGTTGAAACGCTACCTGTGGCTGTGCCAGCAAATTAGGGTCGGAGGTATAGGGCAGGCTGAGGTCATATTCATAGCGTTTGTCGGTTTGGAATGAATAGGTAGCTTCTAAAGAGGCGTTATCAGGGAGGTGTTTTGTAATGGATAGCTTGGCAATTTGGTGGTTTAGCTGCTGATAACTGCGGTCTATGGCATAGCTAAAGTAGGAAGGTGCGGTGGGTACGGGGCGGTTAAAAGCGGCATAAAGGTCGGTTAAGTTGCCGGCGTGTGCGCCTTCAAAGATGCCGTTTTTGGCGGCATATTGGCTATAATAGGCTTTTAGATCGGCAATGTGGTGTTTTATGCCCCATGTTATGGAATAGTCTGCCTCTTCATAGCCGGTATTTTTAAGGTAGTAGGCGGGTGCGGCATAGTTGCCACCCTTTTTTAGCGTACCCTGAATGCGCCAGGCATAGTTTATTTGCTTTCTATTGATGGCACCCTCCATTAGGATGCCTTTCTTGATCATGACCTTGGGTTGGACCGGATCGGCCTGATTGATACCCTCAAAATAGAAATCATCCGGCAGGATGAGACTGAACAGGAGGCGCCCGTCGTAGACTTCTCGGCCCTTGATCTTGTGATACAATCGTATCTTTCGTTGTATATCCACCGTCGGAATGGACATGGTCATCTGATAGAAGAGGGCTTTGCTCATCAGTGGACGATCCGACAACGTCATCATGTAACATCCCAGGAGTGCGTCCTGTACAATGACGATATTGGCTTTACTTGATTGACAGCTGATGAGGTTCTCCGTCACAGAGGACAAGAGCCGCAGTTCGGCCTCGGTCTCAGGGGACGCCGGACAATGGAGATTCATCTCATCACCATCGAAATCCGCATTGAACGTTTTGGTAATGGCAAGATTCATACGGATAGTCTTGCCCGCACGGATCACCACTTTTTG
>RGMU01000210.1 GCA_010021705.1 Chitinophagia bacterium
ATGGGCTTTGTGTTAACGGGCTTTGCGGGTGGCGGTGGAATAAGCGATATATGGTTATCATCGGCATATTCTTTGCGGGCACGGTTCACGGCTTGCAACAGGCTACCTTCGCCTGCGGCTTCGGCACGAAGGTTGGTCTTTAGCTCATTTACCTGCGACTTTGATGCCCCTTGCGGGAGTTCTTCAAATGGTATAAATGACTTTTTTACCAACTGCTTTTCAAACTTTAACAATCCTAATATTGCACCCCGTAGCTTATCAGACCCTGCCACATCTTTCATGGTTTCATATTGCTCGGTTTGCTCGTCTATATACTCTTGCAGGTCGGTGCGGTAGGGTGTTAAGCCAGTGTAGCCTGAATTTGAATCTTGTATAAAAGAGAGCGTGTGCATCCATAAGCTGGCATACATATTCAGGCTGTCCATTGTATTTTGCACCTGTGCATTAAACAATGTTGCCGTTTGAGCATAGCTACTACCCATAGACATAAGCACAACCCCCAAACACAATAAAAAACTCTTCATACCTTATCCAAATTTTATTTTGGGTTAAAAGTAAGCAATTATACCCATTTGTGGAGTATTTTTCGCTCCAGATGCTAATAGCAGTAAAAAAGTACCTTCGCATATAAATAAATTCCTTGCGCTTGCCGCGCGCAGTTGGTGGAGTTCAGACTACTACAGAGTCATTAATCATTCACCATTATTTAAGATAGAATTATACCAAAAAGCGGTATCTTTGTTTAAAATACATTTATCAATGGCAGGCATTGGGATACAAGTAATGAACCCCGGTGGATGGGAAAAACTGCATGCAATGGTTAAAAGCCATGAAATAGATATATTAAACCCTACGTTGCCAGATAATGCAGGCTTACCGGGAGTGCCAATGTCGGTAGATGACTTTGAAAATTGGCTGGTGACGGCTGAAAATAGCGACACCTTAACATTGCAGCAAGCACAGGAAAAATGGAATCTCCGCTTTCATACCATTCAACAAAATCTCAAAAATCACAGTTCTGATAGCCCAAACTCACTAATATACGCATAAAAAGTATAAATATCGGTATAGGTATTGTACAGGGGCACAGGTGCTATGCGTATTACATTCGGTTCGCGCCAGTCGGCAATTATGCCTTTTTGGGTAAGCTGTTCAAATATTTTTTTGCCGTTTTCGTTAAATAAAAGCGATAGTTGGCAGCCCCTTTGGTGGCTTGCCGTAGGGGTAATAATTTCAAATGGCTTATTGTTTAATTGGCTAAATAAAAAGTCTATATATTGGTTCATTAAAGTTCTTTTGGCTGCAAGGGCGGGCATACCACATTCCGCAAAAATGTTGAGGCTCGCATGTAGGGCTACCATGTTCATAACGGGGGCATTGCTCATTTGCCAGCCTCCGGCACTTTGTTGCACTATAAACTGCTTTTTCATGGCAAAGCGGGTGGTTTCGTCATTGCCCCACCAGCCGGTTAAGCGGAATAGGTGCGGATTGGTAGCGTGCTTCTCGTGGATATATGCCCCACCCACCGCACCGGGACCGGCATTCAGGTATTTATAAGAGCACCAGCAGGCAAAGTCCACCCCCCAGTTGTGTAGGCTAAGGGAGGCGTTGCCGGCTGCATGTGCCAAATCAAAGCCGCAATATGCACCCACAGCATGGGCTGCGGCTGTAATGCCTGCCATGTCAAACAACTGTCCGGTATAGTAGTTTACCCCGCCAAACAGCACCAATGCCAATGTATCGCCTGCGTCTGCAATGGCTTGCAATATATCTTCATGGGCAATGGTGTAGCTGCCTTCACGCGGGGCTATTTCTATTATGGCAGTATTAGGGTCAAAGCCGTGCAACATGGCTTGCGAGGCAATGGCATATTGGTCAGACGGAAATGCCCCTGCCTCCATAATTATTTTGTAACGTGTAGCCGTAGGGCGATAAAACGACAGCATAAGCAAGTGAAGGTTCACCGTTAATTGGTTCATGGCTACCACTTCCGTAGGCAGTGCGCCAACTACGGCAGCCAAGCGGTCTGTAAACAGGTGGTGATACGAAAACCAGGGACGTTTTGCTCTAAAATGCCCTTCAACACCCATAGTAGCCCAATCATTAAGCTCTTCCTGCATATATTCGGCAGCTTGCTTGGGTTGCAATCCTAAAGAATTACCGCAAAAATAGGCAACCGGCTTGCCTTCATGCTCCGGAATATGAAAATGCTGCCGGTATGCTTTAAGCGGGTCTGTGCTATCTAATTGTGCTGCAAAGGCAGGAGTGGCTTCAAATGTCATGTCTATCAAAATTGGAATGCAAATGTAAAGTAAATGCCATTCTATTAATAACATTGGCTGATATTGATTACTTTTGCGGTTTTTTTAGCATTTTCAGTATTTAAGTCATGGCAGGATTTACAGTGGCAATAGCGGGACGACCCAATGTGGGTAAATCTACCTTGTTTAACAGACTGTTAGAGGAACGCAAAGCTATTGTTGACAACATTAGCGGGGTTACGCGAGACAGGCAATATGGCATTGCTGACTGGAATGGTAAGGTATTTAACGTGATAGATACCGGAGGCTTTGTGGCAGGGTCGGAGGACATTTTTGAGCGCGAAATAAGAAAGCAGGTACACATAGCAGTAGAAGAAGCCGATATGGTGCTTTTTGTATGTGATTGCACTACCGGTATCACAGCGCAAGATGAGGAAATGGCAGAGGTGCTGCGCCGCAGCAAAAAGCCCGTGTTGCTTGTGGTAAATAAAGTGGACAATTCAGACCGCTTGTTAATAGCGTCAGAGTTTTATGCTATAGGCTTAGAACGTATCCACTTTATATCCTCCATGTCCGGTAGCGGAACAGGCGAATTGTTAGACGATTTGGTGAGCTTTATTCCCGAACAAACAGAAGATGCAGAGGCTAAAGTATTGCCTAAATTTGCCATTATTGGGCAGCCTAATGCAGGTAAATCAACCCTATTGAATGCCCTCGTAAATGAAGAGCGTACCATTGTATCGCCCATTGCAGGCACTACGCGTGATACTATACACACGCATTACAACCTGTTTGGTAAAGAGTTTGTGCTGATAGATACGGCAGGTATTCGCAAAAAGAAAAATGTGCATGATGATTTAGAGTTTTACTCTGTGATAAGGGCAATACGCGCTATGGACGAAGCCGATGTGTGCATGTTAATGATAGATGCAAGCGTGGGCATTACGGCTCAGGACGTAAGCATATTTAGCTTAGCTGCCCGCAAAGGCAAGGGAGTGGTGATATTTGTTAACAAATGGGATACCGTACCCGATAAGCAAACCAATACTGCCCGTGATTATGAAGCGGTGTTAAAATCAAAAATTGCCCCCTTTACCGATGTGCCCGTGATATTTGTATCTGCTTTAGAAAAGGTGCGTATTTTTCAGGGTATGGAAAAAGCGTTGGAGGTATATGAAAACCGCAATAGAAAGGTAATTACATCGGTGTTGAATGAAAT
>RGMU01000022.1 GCA_010021705.1 Chitinophagia bacterium
AAGAGAATGTAGGTAATCCAATATTGTTTTGTTTTTACGGAGGGGTTGTCTGCGGTTTTAGACTTGAGGTAGGTAATCATGCCCCAGATGTAAAATAGGGTGTAAAGCACGTCTTTGCGCTCTGCTATCCATGCAACGCTTTCTACGTGCATGGGGTGTATGCCAAACCACAAACCGGCTATAGATGCCATGAAAATAGCCGAGTCTTTGCCCAACCGAATGGCAGATGACAACTGCTTTACAAAGGCAAATACTAACAGCGAATTGGCAATGTGGATTAGGATATTGGTAAGGTAGTAAGAAGCAGGGTTTAGCCCGGCAAACAGATAGTTGATAGCCAAAGACAGCATACAAAACGGGTGGTAGTTGTTTTGGGTGATGTCTTGGGTGAAAATCACTTTTAGGTTTTCTAAGGTAAGTGCCTTAATGTATTTATCGTTGGTTACGTAATAGTCATCGTCCCAATTTGTGAATTGGTTGCCGATGGTGTAGTGAAAACAAATAAACACAATGGCAGCTATAATAGCCGGTATGGTATATGGATTGCCGGTAAGCCAACTGAATTTGCTTTTAGCGTCTGCGGTAGTAGAAGGTGCTTGGTTCGTCATTTGGGTACGAAAATAGTAAACCTTTTATAATTATTAATGGTTAATTATTAATGACTCTGTGGGAGACACGTGATTAATCCCACCAACCACGTTGGGGGCACGGTACAACGTAGGTCTGGGGAGCAAATACAATTTTGCTCCCCAGACCGGTTAATCACTAACTATTAACTATTCATTACCACTTTACAACCCTTACTACCTTTCTGCCGGCACTTCCGGAGAGAGTAAGGTAATAAACGCCTTGAGATAGGTGCTGCAACGAAATTAAAGTGCGTGTGCCCGCTAGAGCCGGTTGCGCAACTGTTTGTCCTATATGATTGTAAAGAGCGCAAGTGGTATAAGAACCTTCGCTACACACTATGGTTATTTCGCTGCCGGCAGGATTAGGGAATACCTGTACATCGCTGTTTTGGGCTATAGTGTTAATCCCAACAACAGGGCAACCTATTCTATTATGTGCTTCGTTGGTCATTACAACCTCGTTTACGTCAAAGTAAATGCCTACACGGTTCATAATATCACTACCAATAGCAAGTCCGGGGCGTGTTTCAATGGTATAAATGAATGCGCCATCGCATTCGCCATGATGTGAAGTGTCTAACAAATTGATTTTTGGAAAATCAAACTTAAAAATGGTGTGCCCTGCACTGTCCTTCATTTTGGAGGCAAACATTTCATGGCTATTCATTATTAAACGCATGGTGGAAGGGTTAAGATAATCGCTGAGTGTATCCATTACATAGATGTTATGTGCTGTATCGTTGCCCGTATTTTCAAACGTAATAGTGTATTGCAATTTTTGAGGTAGCGTACCACTTTCTATGCAGGTATTAGGTTTTACATAGATAGCATTGGGGTCGCAGCCGGCGCGTACAGTATCTACATCAATTTGTATGTTGTTTGTGGTATCAACATCTCCGCCAAAAGGTGTGAGTATCATAGATGTGTGCACAGTATCTCCAATAGTGAGGGGCGTACTACCATGCTCACCTTCCCAATGCAGTTGAGTAGGCGTTGTCATAGAAGAAGACAAAGAGGCTAAGTTCCATGTAATTTCGCCTACAGTTACCGCCGCGGCAGAAGGGCGAACCTGTGTAGGCGTACCTGCATATTTTCTACTATAATGGAGGGTAAGGGTAGCGTTTTGCGGATAGCAATAGGTGTTTTGCACATAAATATTACCCCATTGGTCATTCCTGCCCGTAACCGGTATTACTGCGTTAACCTGCAAGTCAAAAGCAGCACCTCCGGTAGTGCAATTTAAGCCAAAGGTCTTTGAAGGGGCAGTAAATACGCCTGCCCGCAAGGTATCGTATATAATGCCGGATGAGGGGCAATAAACGTGCATATTGCCTGGGTCAGAAATCACCTTAAAGGCATATACCGTACCCGGTGCACCATAAGCGGTGTAGTAAAAACCGCTTGTGGTAGATAAGGTATCTATAGCTATGCCGGCAGAATCCACTTTTACTAAACAAGGGCGCGTTGAATAACTTTCGTTACTATCTTTTGTACAGTTGGCATTACCATCAACATACAGCTTTATGGGTAAAGTAGAACAAAATGTATTTTCGTGGGGTAGTAGAAGCGAATCTACATGGCTACCCGTAGAGGCATCTATTAATGTTTGTTTAATGTTAAAAAAACCCGGAGTTAAATAGGTATGCGCAAAAGAAACATAGCCAATACCCGACCCATCCGGTCTTGTGGTAGCAGTGTCGTATCCACCATCTCCATAGGTTACTTTTATTAACTGCGAAGGTGCATAATGCGCTGTGGTAACGCTAAGGTTAATACCATTGCAACGGCGATATACATAACTGTTTAGACTATCGCTTGAGGCAGTGGGAGTGCCCCATGAACCGCAAGTACTAATATTTTTTAAACATTTTCTACTATGTCCGCCACCATTAGTTGCCATAAACCCAAAACGACCTGTACCCGTTAAAGGGCAATAGCCGGTCATTGTAACCCTACCACCGTCAAAAATAGTAGTGATATTACCACCAACATAGCTTACCACACAATGATGCCATTGAGAATCGGTTAAAAACATTTGACTGTTTAGGGGTGTACAAATATTGGTATCCCCTGCAGAGCTACTCGTTCTCCAACTAACGCCTCGCGTGGTATTTAATTTTTTCATATAAATATCGTCCCAGCAAATAGTTGTAACAAAAACTAACGCAAACCCATCTACAGTATCGGAAAAACCAATATCCCCACCTTCATGTGATCTGCTTCCCATCTGCCCTAAATCGGAAGTCAAAAACCAAAAGGCTAAACCATCAGAGCAACTGCTACTACTATCCATTCTAAAATCAAAAGACATGGAAAAATTAGAGGCAGTACCATACAACGTAGTAGGTGTTGCGCTGTATAGATAATTATTTTCTCCCCCACGTGCATTGCATATTACAAAGGTATCGTTATTGTAATGTCCCGGATGAGAAGGTTGGCTGGCACCATGCACCCATGCAGAAGTGTCGGCGGGGTAATGGACAAAACTAAGGCACTGGGCATACACTGCCACTGTTTGAAGACAAACCAATAAAAAAAGTAAATAGATTTTTCTCATAAATTTTAAAATTAATTGTGTTTGCAGTTGAATGACAAATTTACGATAAAATTCAAGAAATCACAGTATTATCTCATTATTAACATTTTAAAAGGTATTTTGGCTCACTAAATAATTGTTCCCCCCATGCACACGCTTAAAATAAGCATAAACTGCGCTGATGAGGCACTGCAAGATATATACATAGCACGGTTGGCAGAATGTGGCTATTATGGGTTTGAGCAAGAGGCAGATGCGCTTCATGCGTATATAGAGCCTGCGCATTTTGCAGAGGCTACTTTGCAAGAACTGATAGACGGTGCGGGGTATGCTATGGTATCCATAGCACCGGAAAATTGGAATGCGGTATGGGAGGCGAACTTTGAGCCGGTGATTATTCCGGGCTATTGCACGATTTATGCGCCTTTTCACGGCTTAGTGCCCGATACGCCCTATAAGCTGTGTATAATGCCAAAAATGTCTTTTGGTACGGGTCATCACGCTACCACGCAACTGATGCTTGAACTGATGCGGGAAATGGACTTTAAGGGTAAACGTGTGCTTGACTTTGGCACGGGTACGGGTGTGTTAGCGATAATGGCTGAAAAATTGGGTAGCACTACCCTATTAGCAATTGATAATGAGGCATGGTCGGTGGAAAATGCGGCTGAAAATAGTGCCCAAAACAGCTGTAAATACATTACAGTTGTTCAAAATGAAGATACCGAACTGCCTGCCTTTACGGCAGATATTATTTTAGCCAACATTAATCGGCATGTGTTGCTTGCTTTTATGGAAAAGCTATATGAGCAAACCGCAAAGGGGGGATATTTATTGTTAAGCGGTATTTTGCAAGCCGATGTGGCAATACTATCAGAAGCCACAGCAAAGGCGGGCTATCAACCGGTGCAACAAAAAGAGAAAAACGGCTGGGTGGCTATGCTGCTACATATACCCTAAATGTACCGGTTGTCGCGGGCTAATTTTAGGGCATCGGCTTTGGAATGCACGTCTAATTTAACATATATATTTTTAATATGCGATTTAACGGTTTCTAAGTCTATGAAAAGGTACGATGCAATGCGTTTACGGCTTTTGCCGGTAGCTATTTGCTCTAATATTTCGGTTTCGCGGCGGCTTAGGGGGGAGTGGTCGTTGCGCTTAAAAGATGTTATTACCATTTTGGCTATATGGGCACTCATGGGTCCGCCACCTTCGTTTACTTCTTTTATGGCATCTATTATTTTTTGCGGGGTGCTGCCTTTGGTAAGATAGCCCGATGCGCCATTGCCCAAAGCCCTGAATATTTGGAGTTCATCTTCATATACGGTCAGCATTAGAATATAGGTATCGGGCAATAGCCTTTTGAGCTTGGGTATGGCTTCTGTGCCGGATATGCCGGGTAGCTGAATGTCTAACAATATGACCTGGGGCATAAAGTGCATTAGACGCTTGGCTGCGTCTTCATAGCTGCCAAAGCTGCAAACTACTTTACATTCCCCGGAGGAGTTGATAAGCTCGGTATATCCGTCTCTGATGGTGGTGTCGTCTTCTATGATAGCCACTGTAATGGCATTGCCGGCAATGTTGTTCATACGCTGAAAATATTTACTGTAAAATTGCAGTAAATTATCCACAATATTATCCCTTCTTTCGAGGGATTTTAAAGGTAAGGCTTACCACTGTTCCTTTGCCTACCTGCGAGTCAACATATATTCTTCCGTTTAGGCGATTGGCTCTTACGTTCATGTTGCTGATGCCGTTGCCTTTGCGGGGTGTTGCTTGGTCAAACCCTGCTCCGTTGTCGCGCAGCACTATGTTTAATATGTCTCTGCCTTTAAGCGATGCGTGCATGGTAATTTGAGACGCGTTTGCATATTTAAGGGCATTGTTTAGTGCTTCTTTGAATATCATTAGCAGGTTGCGGCTTGCGTCCATATTAAGGGTTAAAGTGCGCCAGCGGGTATCTATGCCGGTAAAGGTGTATTCTATGTCAGTGTCTTGTAGCAATTCTTCACCAAATTCTTTTATGCGCATTAGTATTTCATAAAGGTTGTCGTTTGACGGCTGTAAAGACCACAGTATGTCTCGCGTGCCACCGTATAGCTGTATCGTATTTTCTTCTATTTGGTTTATAATTCTTTGTGCATCATCGTTGTAGCCAACTTTGCTTTTCAGGATATTGGCAAGCACATTGATGCGGGTAAGTTTATTGCCTATTTCATCGTGAAAGTCTTCGGCAGTTCGCAGCCTGATTTTTGCCTGTTCTTCGGCGCGTAGCTTAGTTCTTAGCTTTTGGCGGTGGTTTTTACGGCGGGTGTAGCCATATTGCAGCAATATACCCAATAGCAGTGCGCCCACCAATAACAGCACTTTAAACAAAGGTGTTTTATGGAAAGGCGTGATTATGGTAAATGTATAGCGAAGGGGCACTACAGTTTTTACGTTAGGCAGGCTACACTCCACTACTAAGGTGTATGTGCCGGGTGGTAGGGCATTAAAGGTGATGGTGGTGGTTTGAGACCAGTCGCTCCAGGGGGTTTCCAAGCCTTCTACATGGTAGCGGTATAGGGCTTGGTCGGCTTTGTTGAAGGTATGGGCATGAAAGGAGAAAGAAATATTATTTTTTTTGAAGGGTAATTTTAAGTTAAAGGGTATTCCAGTCCAATAGTCAAAGCTGTCTGTATAAGCATTGCTGATAGAGTCTTCGCCTATGAGCTTGATGTTGGTTAGCTTTACCTGAATAGCGTAGCGGTTTTTGCTAATGGAGTCGGGTTGGGGAATGTAATGCACGGCACCGTTGGTAGTGCCAAACCATATACTGCCGTCAGGCATTTTTAATACGGCATTGCTATTGCTTTCCATGCCGGCAAGCCCATTTCCTTTGCCAATAAAGGTTACATTGACAGAGTCGGTGTTTAAGCCTATTTTGTGAATACCATAGCCGGTTCCTGCCCAAATATTTTGCTCGTTATCAGCTATAAGGTTATAAATAAAGTTGGAGCGCAAACCGTTTTGTTTATCTATTTTAACAACGCTCCCGGTGGTTCTGCTATAGCGCAAAATGCCGTTTTCGTGGCAGCCAAGCCATAAATAGCCCTTGTGGTAGAGCATACATTGTATATGCGAACTGTCTATAAGGGTGTTGGTGATAAAGGGTAGAACGGTATCTGTGGTGTAGATAAAGAGCTTTTTATCTGTGGCAATGAGCACACTGTCGTTGTTTAGCTGTAGAAAGGCTTGCACTGCGCCTTGGTTTTCGGGCATTTTTATGCGGTAGAATGTGTCTTGTGCGCGCCACATTACGCCATTGTCAAAGCCTATCCACATACGCCTGTCGGGGGCTTCGTAAAGGGCGGTAATGTAGTTGGTAGGGAATTTTCTAAGTGGTGCTTGAAATTGCCGGTAAATATCATGGTCATATTCCCATAAGCCATAGCTGCGCGTGCCCATCCATAGCTTGCCATTTGCGGTATAGCAAACCGAGGTTATGGTGTTGCCGGCTTCTTGGGGCAGGGGTAGGCGCACCACCTTGCCGGTGGTAAATATAAAAATGCCGGCATCTATAGTGCCTAAAAACAGGGAGTCGCGCTTGTTGGAGGCTATGCCCATTACCTGCCCGCTGTATAGCCACATAGTTTCGTCTAAAAAGTTGAACTCATCGCCTAAAAAGCGGAATACGCCCTGCCCATCGGTGGCAAGCCACATATTGCCTTCTGCGTCTTTTAATAGGGAGTTAATTCTATTATCACTTAGTCCATTTTTTTTGAAATAATGTATAATATTATTCTTCTCTATTTTGAATGCACCTTTATTAGTAGCAGCCCATATACTGCCTAAGTCGTCTTGGGCAAGGTCGTTTATGGGAATGTTGTCGGTGGCTATGCCGTTAATAATAACGGTGGTAAGGGTGGTGCCGGTGGCTCTAAAAAGCCCGGTATGGGTGGCAACCCACAGCGTTCCGTCTTTGTCTATAAAGAGCTTATTGATGGCGGGGCGTGGTTGGTCGGGTAAAAGGTCAAACTGAAGGGAGTCCCATTTGTCGTTGGTATTCACATAAACTTTGCCTTCCTGTGCAATGTATATTGCCGTTTTGCTGCAAGCCATAGCGGTTACAGGTTTTTCTTTTCCGGGTGTTGCAAAGCGATTTAACCTATTGTTGGTAATAAAATAAACTTCGCCTCCGGTTCTCCACCACACGCTGTCTTTGTGGATAATTATTTGCTGGCGATTGCTGCCGGTGAGGGCACTGGGGTGGCTTGGTACAAAATGTTTGTAATACTTACCGTTGAAGCGGGAAAGAGCATTGGGGGTGCTAATCCATACATTGCCTGCGGTATCGGTGGCTAAGGCGTTGATGCTTAGGCTTAGAAGACCGTCTTTTAACGTATAATTGGTAAATGCGTATCCGTCATAGCGGGATAGTCCGCCTAATGTTCCTATCCATATATTGCCGTGTATGTCTTGTGTGAGGCACTGTGCCTGCGACTGCATCAGACCTTCGTTAACCGACAGGTTATAAAAGGCAAAACGCTGCGCCCCTACTCTACCTGCTATGCTTAGCAGCAAGAGGGTAAAAAACAGCCTTAACAAACCCTTACAATCTATGGCACGCATATAACAAGGTGAAAATACAATATGTTTTTTTATTAGCAATAGTTTATTCTTATTTGTGCTACCGGAATGTGGAAAAGTGGGTGGTAAAAAGGCGTTACGGTATTAGAATGAGGCTATTGGGGCAATTTTTGTGCTACATAAAAGGAATAATAGTACATTTGGTGCTGTAATGAGGCATTTACCAAATTTTCTTACCTTATGTAATTTGTTTTGCGGGTGTGTAGCCATAGCTTATTTGCTGACCGCCCAGCCTTATCTATATATTAATATGGCTCAAAGCGGGTCAGCGTCTTGGATATTTGCTACGGAACAGTTTTACTATGGTAGCATCTTTATAGGCTTGGCTGGGGTGTTTGATATGCTTGACGGTGCTGCGGCACGCGGACTGCAAATTTATTCCCCTATAGGCAAATATTTAGACTCGCTTGCCGACCTTGTGTCGTTTGGAGTAGCACCTTCTATGGTGCTGTTCCGTATGCTGTGGGACGCACTGCAACAAGATAAGGGAGCATTAGACGTGAGCATGATAGGCATGGTGCCTGCTTTTTTGGTTGCTTGCAGTGCGGCTTTGCGGTTGGCTAAGTTTAGTGCCAACCCTGCCAATGCCGGCTCATACTTTGACGGTATGCCCACGCCGGCAGTAGGCTTGTTTGTAGGTGCATTCCCTGCCATGATATGGTTTAGCCATGACAGAATTACTGAACTGCTGCACAACAAATGGGTGCTATACGGCATTATAGCCTTAGTGTGCTATTTAATGCACAGCCCTATACGGTTTTTTAAGCTATTACCCGCAAAGAAAAACTTTCGTACCTTGCTTCCTACGCTGATACTGCTGTTAATAGCGGGATTAACTTGTTTTTTAATTAAATTATCGGCAGTGCCGTTAATTTTCATTGCTTATATTGTAATATCTATCTTTGTAAAACATAAAGAAGAATCTCCAACAAATTAACATATTTTTTTATGAACTATATTGCGCATATTTACATATTACCGCTACCTGAACTGCTTGACCCGCAAGGCAAAGCCGTTGTTAATGGTTTGCACAATCTTGGTATTACAGCGGTGGAAGACGTGAGGGTGGGTAAATACATTACCGTTAAGCTACGCGCACAAAGCAAAGCGGAAGCAGAAAACCTTGCAGATGTTGCCTGCAAAAAGCTACTGGTAAACGCTATTATGGAAAAATATAGCATTACGATAGAAGAGCTATAACGGCTATTGTTAAATGCCAATACGATACCAACCATGCGCCTTTATTTAATACCTTCGCCGATAGGCAATCTTGGTGATATTACGTACCGGGCTGTTGAAGTGCTAAAGTTGGTGGACTGCATATTATGCGAGGACACGCGCAACAGTGTGCGCCTGCTTAATCATTACGGCATTAGCAAGCCCATATCGCCCTATCACCAGCACAATGAACATAAAATAACCGACCACATAGTAGCGCAAATAAAGGGGGGTAAAAGTTTTGCATTGCTAACAGATGCGGGCACGCCCGGCATATCGGACCCCGGGTATTTGCTTGTTAAAGCCTGCCGTGAAAACGGCATAATGGTAGAGTGCCTGCCCGGTGCCACAGCCCTTATTCCTGCCATTGTGCAAAGCGGCTTGCCGTGCACGGCTTTTGTGTTTGAGGGGTTTCCTCCGCTAAAGAAAGGGCGGCAAACGTTTTTTAACGGCTTAGCCCTTGAGCCGCGTACCATTGTGCTATACGAAGCTCCTTATCGGTTAGCCAAAACGCTATTAGAGCTTGCGGCTGCATTGGGCAAGGAACGCTTAGCGGCAGTATGCCGCGAGCTTACGAAGCTATATGAAGAAACTAAAGTAGGCACGCTTGGCGAATTGGGAGAATATTATGAAAAAAATACACCCAAAGGCGAAATAGTGATAGTGATAAGCGGGAAAAGTAGAAAGAAGACAGCTACGGAAGATGAACCGGAGGAATAAGCTATTTTTAACATATAAATAGCACGCATAACACCTATTTTTCGCCTAATTTGCTGTCTAAATAAGATAAAAGGTAAAAATATGAAAGCAATTTTTTCTACTGTGGTGTTTTTGTGTAGTCTCTTGCTGTTAAATAGCTGTAGAAGACCGGATGATGCGCAAAAAGTGGGCAAAGGAGGCTCTAATACATTGGTGGTGAACCCGATGCACCACCAAAATGCCAAAAAGCTGATAAACATGAAGGTGTATATCAAATATGGCTCTATGGATGCGCCTGCCGGCAATGTGTATGACGACTCTGCGGACTGCATTAACCGCGATAGCATGGTTTTTTGCAGCTTTGGGGGGCTGTATAGCGGTAATTACTATCTATATGCACGCGGGTATGACACAAGCATACTTCAAAATGTGAAGGGAGGGATACCTTGCGCACTCCCTGACCAACCTAACCCTTTTAGTGTTATGGTGCCGGTGTCGGAGAATTAGGCGTAATGGTTAAAATTCATTGTGTGTGTTTTTCATATCTTAGCCCCTCAAATTCCGCCTTATTTACCTTACATTGCCAAGTGAAAATAATCTTTACAAATTCCAAAGGTTTTACGGTGATGTGGCGTAATGCCCCACTTTTTTATGGCAAGGGTGTGGCTTGCCGTGCCATAGCCTTTGTTGTTTTGCCAGTCGTATTGGGGGTATTGGAAGTGGAGGCTTTTCATGTATTGGTCTCTGTGTGTTTTGGCAAGAATGCTCGCTGCAGCAATGGCGGTATAAGTGGCATCGCCTCCTATATGGCAAGAGTGGGGTATCCAAGGGTATGGGCGAAATGCGGGACCGTCTATTAACAGGTGTTGCGGCGGGGTGGTTAATAAATCTATGGCAAGGTGCATGGCTTTAAAGGTGGCTTGTAGAATGTTGATAGCGTCTATTTCTTCGGGTGCTATTTGTGCCACTGCATACGCTAATGCCTTGCTTTCAATGTCTTCCCTTAACCGTTCACGGTTGTGCTCCGCAACCTGCTTGCTATCATTAAGAAGCGGGTGAAAGTAGTCGGGAGGTAAAATAACCGCCGCTGCAAACACTGGTCCTGCCATACACCCCCTACCCGCCTCATCGCAACCGCATTCCAATATATCGTTAGGGGTATATCTTTTTAAGGGCATGATATGGTATATTATTATGACTAAGGAAAGTATAAAATTAATGGCTACTCCGCTCTTTGTCTAAACCTCTGTATATGCGTGATGATTTCTTAATGAACATATAATAGTTGTAGTTGTTCATTTGCCTAAGCGTGGTGTAGTCGGGGCGGAAGCGGTACATATAGGTTTGGAGACTGTCGCCTTTTAAACCGGTTATAGAGGCTACTATTTTAGGGTTAAACATTTTGTCTATATACTTGTCTTTTTCAAACTCGTTATAGTCGTCTTGAAAATGCCATATCTCCTTATTTTGCTTATCCATTGCCGAAAAGGGGTGCGCCATAACTCCGGCTGCCGATAAGCGTGCAAAGTCTAATTCATGGGCGTATAAGCGTCTGAAACGAATGCTGTCGGCTTTGTAGGCTTCATAGTCATCTAAAGGAATGGCAGGCTGAACGGGCATGGCATCAGGCTCTAATGTAATTTTAAAGTATGGGAACGATTTTTGTTTGGGAATACGCACCCTCACGGTTTGGTATCCTTCCTTTTGGAATTGGAGTAGTTGGTCGGCAGTTGCATTGATTTGAAAAGTGCCGTCTGCTCCGGTAATCACTTTTTCTTGGGTATTAATGTTTTGTATTGTTACATTTGTAAGTGCGTTATTGGTAATATAGTCAGCCACATCGCCTTTTAAGGGCTGTGCAGCTGTCTTTAGCAACGGGACTATCAAAAAAAACAACGCTATAATAAGCGGCTTTATACGCATAACATGCAAATTAACGTACAACCTTACAATGTAGTAAACCCTAAGCACTAAAATAACAATATTTTTTACAATACCTTTAGGGCGATGTATAAGCTAATAAGAAATTTACTCTTTACGGTTGAAGCGGAACGCGTGCACCATTGGGCAATGAACCGCTTGGATTTTATTAATTCTGTGCCTCCATTAAAATCTATGCTCAAGGCGCGCTACAAGTTTAATACGGCAGGTATGGCTGTAAAGCTATGGGGTATTACTTTTCCGCACCCTATTGGGTTGGCAGCAGGCTTTGACAAAGATGCGCGCTATATAACATCTTTGGCATCTTTAGGGTTTTCGTTTATTGAAATAGGCACGGTAACGCCATTGTCGCAAGTAGGTAATCCGCAGCCCCGTTTATTTCGGCTACCTGCCGACAAAGCCCTAATCAATCGTATGGGCTTTAATAACAAGGGGGTTATATCTGCGGCTCAAAAAATCCGAAAAAAGCGGGACATGGTTATTATTGGCGGGAATATTGGTAAGAATAAGGACACGCCTAATAGTAAAGCAACGGAAGATTATTTAACATGCTTAGAAGAATTGTATAAAGTAGTGAACTATTTTGTGGTTAACGTGAGTAGCCCCAATACACCGGGCTTGCGCGAACTACAAGAGAAAGAGCCTTTAACGCAGCTTTTACTTGCATTGCAGCAAAAAAACAAAGCATTGGGCAACCCTAAGCCTATTTTACTGAAAATTGCACCGGACTTAACGTTTGCCCAAATTGATGATATTATAGACATAGTAGCCGAAACGCAAATAGCGGGCATAGTAGCCACCAACACTACCCTATCACGCGAGGGGCTAAAAAGCAGTCCGGAAAAAATAGCAGAATGTGGTGCGGGGGGGCTTAGTGGCGCACCCTTAAAACAAAGGTCAACGGAGGTGATT
>RGMU01000211.1 GCA_010021705.1 Chitinophagia bacterium
GACGGAATTATACGACTACCGCCCCTAAATTGGCGACCACAAGCACCACACTTATACTGTTGAACACCGTTGGATACACCATTTTTTTTCGTAATCCTTGAATTGCAATAAAAGCACTTTTTTTATTCATAACACTTCAAATTTAAAAACGCCAATACCACAAAGGCAAAAATCGCAGCCACAGCCTGAATTTTGTCCATTAGTCCTAAATATAAGATATAAGTTACGTAGCTCATGTGAATAAAAAAGCCTCCAAAATTTGGAGGCTAAGTGGAAGCACACGGGATCGAACCGCGGACCCTCTGCTTGTAAGGCAGATGCTCTGAACCAGCTGAGCTATGCTTCCTTAAAGGGAGCGCAAAGATACAATGCGTTTTTCATTCTTCAAAACTTTTCGCCACTTTTTTCTGAATTATTTTTTTTCTGCGTTTTGAGCGTCTCTTTCTTTGTAAAGTTGGCTCTGTAATAGTGTAGAACGGTCAGTTAAGTGAGTATAAATAGTGTCTAATAGGGCAGGGTGGTTCTCATACCACCTTATGGAGGTTATATATTGCTCCTTTGTAATGCTATACTTTGCCAAAATGGTGGCGTAATATCGGGCTAAGCTATCCATGTTTTTTATACCACCGCCATAAACTTCATTTTGCGTCATGCCGGCATAGCTTTCCGCAAGGCTAACATCAAATAAAATATTCTCCATTATAGCAGGTGCTATGTGGTATTCATCTTTGGACTTGCAGCCTCCGGTAGCTAATAAAAAGTAAACAACCGCTAAGCACCCCCAAACTGTAGGTGCAATTCTATTTAAGATTGTTGTATTTTGTGGCATTGGGTACATCAATTACAGATAGCATAGTGGCAATGGGGGTGCGTTCCATTTTGGTCATTTGGCTTAGCATATTAATAAATTCATCACTTTTTGCCGAAAATATAAACTGCATCAGCATAGATGATGGATTTTCACGGTTCACTTGGTATAGTTTTTTTATATCGGTTACAATTCTGTTGCGTGCCACAATGGGTTTTGTCCACATGCTGTCAAGCCCTTCGCGGTGCATGGAATACCAAAAGCTACGCACATCGTGAAAGCGCGCATTCAGCAGTTGGTCGGTAAGCCAATAGCGATTGCGATTACTTTCTGTGGGCTTCCAGCCGGCTATGGTTTTGCCTTGTTCGGGGGCGTTGTTTACCACATTTTGAGCTTTTTTTAGGAATTGTGAACCTCCGTCAGGCGAAAAACTGTCATAGTCCATAGCCAAAATTACATACGCATAATAGCCCAAAATAGCCGAAAGGTTAGACTGTAAGGGGTCAGAGCCGGTTACGCGGTTATCGTCAAATTGCAGCGTATTAAAAGGCGCAAACTTAAACACAACGTCTTTATCCACATGGTTGATAATAGGCGAATTGTACCCTGAATTGTAAACCGGTCTTGAAGCTTGAATACTTAGTGTGGCACTATAAACATCTTGCTCTCCGCCTACTTTGCTTGCCGTGATATTCAGCAGCATATTGCAGTCTATACGTTCTGCAATGGCATAGTCATCGCCTGTCCATTTACGGCTATTCATCAGGTCTATTATGGAGCGTTGCATGCCGTTAAATACCTCATTGTCCACGCCGGTTATTTTGTCGTGCAACACCGTAACTTTGCAGTTGAACTCTTGCGCGCTAATGCTAACCGGTGTTGCTAAAATAAACCCGATAAGCACAAAAAATATGACTTTAATTTTCATGTTGTAATATTATTATCTTGTTAATTATTGCTTGTGCCACCTCTTTTTTAGACGCTAAAGGTAATTCTTCTATACGTTGGTTGGGTAAAATAAAGGTTACTTTGTTGGTATCATGCCCAAAGCCTGCGTTAGGGTCGTTGAGTGAGTTTAGCACAATCATATCTGCGTTTTTATTGGAAAGTTTGCTTTGCGCATTTGCTATTTCATTCTCCGTTTCTAACGCAAAGCCTATCAATAGCTGGTGTGGTTGCTTTAGCTTGCCCAATTCTTTAAGTATATCCGGTGTACGGGAGCCACTGAAGACGGCATGTAATCGGCTACGGCAGCCGCCATAATGGCTATATTACTCCGGGCAAACCCGTCAATGGCAACATCATACATTTGATGGGCACTTTCTACCCTTATGGTAGTGATATTAGTTTGTGTAGCTGAAAGGTGCGTAGGTCCTAAAACCAATAGCACTTCTGCTCCCGCTTCTGCTAAAGAATCGGCTATGGCAATACCCATTTTGCCGGTAGAAAAATTACCAATAAACCGCACCGGGTCTATACGCTCATAGGTTGGTCCGGCAGTTACCATTACCCTCTTTCCCTTTAAAGGCAAATAAGGCGCAAAATGCGTCTCTAACAAGGCAACTATATCCTCCGGTTCTGCCATGCGCCCGTCTCCTATCAAGCCACTGGCAAGCTCGCCATGCCCTACCGGTATCAGTTTGCAGCCATGCTTCGTTATTTGGGCTACATTGGCTTGTGTAGTGGGGTGTGCCCACATATCGGCATCCATAGCGGGTGCTACCCATACCGGGCATCGCGCAGACAAGTACACTGCCAATAGCATGTTATCACACAGCCCGTTAGCCATTTTGGCTAATGTATTGGCACTGCAAGGCGCAATAAGCATGGCATCTGCCCATAAACCTAAGTCCACATGATGATGCCATTGTGAACCACTATGTATATTGGAATACACTTCGTTTTTAGATACCGTAGCCAAACTAAGCGGTGTTACAAAATCAGTGGCACTTTGCGTCATCACCACCTTCACTTCCGCACCCGCTTTCACTAACAGGCGCACCAAGTGCGGGGTTTTATAAGCAGCTATACTACCCGATACCGCTATAATTATTTTTTTATCCTTCAAACTCATTTTGCAAGCGCAAGTTAGTTCATTTTTACACAATATGCTTCTAATCGCCAATTAAACGCTATCTGAACTGCCTTTAGCTTATAGTAAAAGTTAATGTTGTGTATAGGGAAAGGGTATTGATTTTTTGACTAACTCTAATACGGACAGGTTCTAAATGCAGTTTTGCGTATAAATAATAAGAAAAAGAGTTAATGAGCCGAATACGACTTATATTCGGCTCATGAATTGATATAACGAACATCCACACGATAACCTAAGCCCTATAAAGGTAAGTAGATATTAGCTTCGTAAATAACAAGAATACACATACCCACAACAAAATAGGCACTTTATTTAAGTGCCCATTTTGTCTGTGACCTCGTCAGGATTCAAACCTGAAACCTTCTGATCCGTAGTCAGATGCTCTATTCAGTTGAGCTACGAAGCCATGCCAATATATAATTGGAGTGCAAAGGTACGTTTAATTATTTTAATTTCCAAATATTTATGCTTTAATTTTGTGGCATATATGCAAATAGAAATATGGTCAATAGGCAAAGAAAGCGATAGCTATATCCATGAAGGCGTGAGCCAATATATAGAAAAAATGGCACCATGG
>RGMU01000212.1 GCA_010021705.1 Chitinophagia bacterium
GGTATATACCGAAGCATATAACAACAGACGAGCACTATCAAGCAGCATAGAGGATGAAAAGGGGCTGCTCAAAGTAATAGCCTCTCAAAAATATGATTATGCCTCACTTACCAAAAAGCTAAGGGTATATAGAGTAGAAAACAGCGACTTTATTAATGTAGAATTTGAATCAGAGTCGCCTGCATTATCGGCAGAAGTGGTTAATCTTTTGTGCAATGAATTTATTACCTATTATGCAGCCAATACCAAAGATAATGAGTTAGCCTCCGTAGCCTATTTAAACAAACTCTTGGAAGCCAAAAAGGATACGCTTAACCGCCTTATATTGGCATTGAAAAACTATAAAATTGACAACCATGTATTGAACCTAAGCGACCAAGCCAAAACGCTATACAGCCAAATAGCAGACTTTGAAACCCGTATAGAGTTGGTGAAAAAAGACATTATGGCAAATGAGGGAGCTATAAGAAGCATTGAAAGCAAATTTGACCCCAAAGACAGGCAGTACTTGCAAAGCAAGGTTGTTAAGCTAAACCTAGACATAGTGCAAACCAAGCGCATGTTAGAATTATTAACCGAACAATCGGTGAAAAATCACTTTGAACGGGGAACTATGGCGCGCATAGATTCCTATAAAAAAGTGCTTACCAATCAAATTAATGAGCTAACCGACAAATATTCCGGTAGCACCTTAGCCTCCAAAGAGAACCTGATAGCCCAAAAGCTTAATATAGAAATTAACAATGAGTTGGCAAAAAATAGCCTTAGTTCTTTGCAAAGCCAATTAGCAAGGCTTAACCAAAAGTTAGATAAATTAGTACCTAATGAAGCCGTGATTCAGGCTTATGAAGGCGATATAAACACTGCCAATCAGGAGTATGTAGAGCTTTTGAAAAAGTATAATCAGTCAAGTTTAGAATATAACGCATCGGTAAAGGTAAGAGTGCTTGAAAAAGCCGGACCGGGCGAATTGCTACCGTCTAAAAAGGTGATATTAGTAGCCGTGAGTGCGGTATGCAGCCTTATTTTATGCGTGTTAATACTATTCATACTGTTTTATTTAGACAATAACCTAAAAACACCACAAGAACTTGCCAATAAAACCAACTTTATGGTGTTGGGGTATTTGCCTGTTATTAAAACGGTAAACAACTTTGACGTATCTTCATTGTGGACAGACAGCAAAAAGACCCCTGAAATGTACGAGTTTAAGAACCAACTAAGGGCTATTCGCTATGAAATAGACAACCAAATGAAGGAGGGGCAGGTGCTGGTGTGTACAAGTTTAACCTCAAAAGAGGGTAAAACTATCACTTCGGTTAGCCTTGCACATGCCTACACCATGATAGGCAAAAAAGTGATGCACATAGACGGTAATTTCTCCAATCCTGCCAAAACAGACGAGCACGCTGCCACCTATTACATTGAAGACTACTTCACGGGCAGGTTCAACCTCCCCTGGTCGCGCGATATTAGCGATATATTTTATTTCTCTAATAAGGGCTTAGACTTATCACTTTTTGAAATAGCAGACGAGCCAACAATCATTGAAAGGTTACAGCAGCTTAGGAAGGAGTTTGACATGATAATAATAGAAGCTACGCCTTTAGAGCAGCAAAGCCAATCCAAAGAATGGATTAGAATAGCCGATAAAGTGCTAATGGTGTTTGACAGCAATAAGCCCATTGGGCACGCCGAAAATCAAATGATAGAATACTTAAAGTCGCTGAATGCTAAGTTTATTGGCTGGGTGATGAACAGAGTAACCGAAGCATTACCCACACTAAAAAAATAAACGGCACACATAACAATCTATGTTAGCTACATTTATCCAATTCTTATGGTGCTTTATACAGTTTGCCATTGGGTATAATCTGTTTTTTCCGCTTTTGCTTTATATTCTATTTAAGCTAAGCAGGAAGCGGCAATTTACCCCTTCGGCTGAAACGCAAGAGCCTGACTATGCCATAATTGTAACAGCGTATGAACAGGTTGACCTGATACCTGCCGTTGTAGAGTCTATTTTAGCATTAAATTATGCTAACTATATGGTTTATATAGTTGCCGATAAGTGCGATGTATCTTCTTTGCACTTTACCGATAATAGGGTAGTGGTGCTTCGCCCTCCGGAAACATTGGGTAGTAACACCCGCTCCCACTTCTATGCCATTCGCAACTTTAAGCGCGCCCACGAAAGGCTTACCATAATAGACAGTGATAACCTTGTAGAACCCACCTATCTTACCGAGCTAAACAAAGCATTTGCTGCCGGCTATGTAGCCGTGCAGGGCGTAAGAAAAGCAAAGAACTTAAACACTACTATTGCCTGCTTAGATGCTGCAAGGGATATGTATTACCATTACTTTGACGGGGAGGCACTGTTTAAGGTAGGTTCATCTGCTACCTTAGCCGGTTCGGGCATGGCATTTACGGTAGAGCTATACCGAACTTGTTTGGAAAAATTAGATGTTACCGGTGCAGGATTTGACAAGGTGTTGCAATATGAAATCGTTAAGCGAAAATACAGAATAGCGTTTGTAGAAACTGCGGTAGTATATGATGAAAAAACCTCCGGCTCTGACCAATTAGTAAAGCAACGTGCACGATGGATAAACACTTGGTTCCGGTATGTAAAATTTGGTGCAACATTATTCTTAAACGGCATAATAAACTTTAACTGGAATCAATTTTTATTTGGCATAGTATTGTTGCGTCCTCCGTTATTTATTTTTCTTATACTATCCATGTTTTTTATGGCAGCCAATATTTTTATAAATCCGTTAATGGTGTTGGTGTGGATAAGTGGCTTTATAGCTTTTATATTAGGCTTTTTTATAGCTATTTTACATTCTAAGCCCGACCCCAAAGTATATAAGTCTTTGCTAAGCATTCCCAAGTTTATTTTTTTCCAAGTATTATCTTTGCTCAAAATCCGCAAAGCCAACAAAATATCCGTAGCCACGCGCCATAGCGGCACCACCAACGATTGAAGAAATAGGAGGAGCATAAAAATAATTTTTCCATTTCCCATAAATCCATTAAATTTGTTTTTGATACATAATAAACACAGAAGGCAGGTAATCCAATGGCAGTTTTCAGATTTAGAATTTATTGGGAAGAAGACGATTTAACCTATAGGGATATTGAGGTGCTGTCTAAGCAAACTTTTCAGGATTTTCAGCAAGTAATAGTAAAATCGTTTGACTTTGACGGCAAGCACCCCAGCCTTTTTTATGTAAGCAATGACCGGTGGGAGCGTAGTATCATGCTGGATTCGGAGGTGCTTACCAATAAAAAAGACGCGCCGGCTTTATCTATGATAAAGACCCCTGTGGCAGCCTTAGTTGCCGACCCGGCACAAAAATTTATTTTTGTATATGATAAAGATAAAAAATGGACTTTTTTAGTGGAGCTTTTGCACATTAGCAAAGAAGAAACTTTTAAGCGTACATACCCTTATTTATTA
>RGMU01000213.1 GCA_010021705.1 Chitinophagia bacterium
CTATTTTAAGCCATTAGTAGTATATGTGTACCTAAGCATACACACAACCATTCACTTTATCCACATTTCCCCTCTATTCCCCTAATGGCATACAACCTAATACATTAACATTTGTTAAAATATAGCCCCAACGTACCCCCAAAGTGCCATGCACACAATATTTTAAACATAAATTATTACTTTAGCTCCTTTCAAAGCGTTTTGTAACCTAATATTCGTTATCTTTGCCTGATAATCAATGCAACAGAGCAATTTGCATTCTACAGATTTTTATTTTAGTTTTATTAATATCAATACCATTTATTTATTCTTATAGCTTATATTATTACAAAAATAATGTTATTTATTGAATAGAATAAGCTATATCATAGTGAGCAACAAATATGGAACAACCAGCATTAACAAATCCCGATGCCTTGCATAGCCAAGCATCTTCGCACCACACAGCCACCTCCGCTACTACAACCACTACCACCACACCCAAAATGGAACTCTTTGTGTTTGCACAGTTCCTAAAATTTGAAGAAAACTTGCTCCACATGGCTAACAAACTTACCTATCGCGAGCCTTGGGAATACAGCAATCCGCAAAGAGAATACGAAAATGGCAACAATACAGCTTCTTTTGCCTACCCAATTTTAAGAAACTATTTAGAACATACTTTCAGAAAAGTAAAAGCAGAAGGAAAAATTGCCTACACCGAAGACAACAACTTTGCTTGCTTCAACACCGGCTTGGTTACGCCCAATTTAGAAGATATTTTTGGCTTTTTTGAGCTTAATAAATTCCCTAACCCCAAAGCACCTTATTTCTTTAAAGCATTCATTAAAAAAAGCGACATAGAGTTTTTAAGACTATTTTCTTATAACCAACCCGAATGTGCCAACTATTTTGACCGCCCCGATTTGCTCCTCTTCAACCCCCGATTAGAGCTAATTCCCGACATAGACCACATTATACAAGACAACAAATACAGAATGCCAAGCCCCCTAAAAACAGCACCGGAGCGTGAACTACGCACAAGGCTTATTGGCGCAATAGACGAAATAGCTAAAAGAGTAAAAATCAATTACCAAATAGCCATTCCGCAATTTTACGATAATAAATTCCAACTCCTAATACCACTTTACCTTTTAGACGACAACGCTCCCGATATGGCATTAGTAGTAGAGCGCATAAACGATAAAACATACAGTGCCCGCACCTGCCTTACCATTGGTATGGCATACAACAACGCAAGGCTTATTGCCCGCCCACATAGCGAATGGCTAAGACCTTAAAATAATGGTGAATGGATAATGGTTAATACCTTACGGGTTACCCCAGGTGCGTCCTTTAGAATTTCCGTTACGAGGTGGCAACGGTTCGCTACGCTCCTTCGTAGTTACATCTATTTTTAATATAAAATGGTTGTAATTTTTTGTTTTTTTTTGTGTTTTTAGACCTGTGGGGGGTATGTGGCACAATATTCCACACACAAGCCCAAAATACTAACACTATAAAAGACTTAATACCACTTTATGGCACTACTGTATTACATTTGTGCTGAAAAGCGAAGTTATTAATCAACTTTTACAATGAGCTACAGAATAGAAAAGGATACAATGGGTGAAGTGCAAGTACCTGCCACCGCCTATTATGGTGCACAAACACAACGCTCTATACACAACTTTAAGATAGCGCAAGACATTAACCGCATGCCGGTTGAAATTATCCGTGCCTTTGCTTACCTTAAAAAAGCAGCAGCCATTACCAACGCACAGTTGAAAGTGTTGCCCCAAGAGAAGTCGGATTTGATAGGTATAGTATGCGATGAAATACTATCAGGGTCATTGGATGCCGAATTTCCGCTTGTTGTATGGCAAACGGGGTCGGGCACCCAAAGCAACATGAATGTAAATGAAGTAGTTGCCTACCGGGCGCATGTGCTGAAGGGTGGGGCACTTAGCGACAAAGATAAGTTTATTCACCCTAACGATGATGTGAATAAGTCGCAGTCATCTAACGATACATTCCCTACCGCGATGCACATTGCAGCGTATAAAATGCTGGTGGACGTTACCATACCGGGTATAACCAAATTGCGCAATACGCTTGCAGCCAAAGCAGCGGAGTTTATGCACATTGTAAAAATAGGGCGCACCCACTTTATGGATGCCACACCGCTAACGGTAGGGCAGGAAATGAGCGGCTATGTATCACAGCTTGACCATGGGCTGAGGGCAATTAATAATTCGCTTGCCCATTTAAGTGAGTTGGCATTGGGTGGTACAGCGGTAGGCACCGGTATTAACACACCTGAAGGCTATGCTGCGTTGGTGGCAGAAAACATTGCCATGCTCACGGATTTGCCTTTTGTTACCGCTGAAAATAAATTTGAAAGCCTTGCAGCGCATGATGCCATTGTGGAGGCGCATGGAGCACTAAAAACAGTGGCAGTGAGTTTAATGAAAATAGCCAACGATATTCGTATGCTAAGCTCCGGACCCCGCTCCGGCATAGGAGAGTTGTTTATTCCGGACAATGAGCCGGGTTCTTCCATCATGCCCGGTAAAGTGAACCCTACCCAATGCGAAGCCCTTACCATGATAGCAGCCCAAGTAATGGGCAATGATGTGGCAATAGGCGTAGGCGGCAGTATGGGTCATTTTGAGCTTAACGTATTTAAGCCCATGATGATATACAACTTCTTGCACAGTGCCCGCCTGATAGGCGAAGGTTGTGTTTCGTTCAATGATAAGTGTGCGGAAGGCATTATGCCCATTACCGAAAACATAAAAAAGCATGTGGATAACTCGCTTATGCTTGTTACCGCGCTTAATACCAAAATAGGCTATTATAAAGCAGCAGAAATAGCCCAAACAGCGCATAAAAACGGTACCACCTTAAAAGAAACGGCTCTCGCATTAGGCTATTTAACCGCAGAAGAGTTTGACCAATGGGTGATACCTGCCAATATGGTGGGGCATATTCAAGAGGCTACCGCTTAAAATTGGCTCTATTTGTATGGGGCAACGAAAAATAATTACAAAAAAAGTAATAGAGCATTAACTTTGTAGCGCAATTTGCCGAAGGAGGTAGTTTGATACCGCTAAAGCAAAAAAAGTAAAGGCATTATGAGTGAAAATACGGCAGCACCATTGTTAAAGGTAACGATAGATAATATAGGCATAGAAGTGCCGGCGGGTACTACTATATTAAATGCAGCCCGGCAAATAGGCGGTGATGTAACGCCCCCTGCCATGTGTTACTACAGCAAGTTAAAAGAGAGCGGCGGTAAATGCCGTACCTGCTTAGTGGAAGTGAGCAAAGGTTCTGAAAAAGACCCGCGCCCCATGCCTAAGCTGGTGCCAAGTTGCCGCACCACCGTAATGGATGGCATGGAGGTAA
>RGMU01000214.1 GCA_010021705.1 Chitinophagia bacterium
GCATCATAAGTTCATAGCCGGCAAAGGCGCAAGCCATTATCATGAGGCTGGTTTTGGGCAAATGGAAATTGGTGATTAGCGAATTGGCGATGGCAAAGTCGTAGGGCGGGTGGATAAACACGTTTGTCCAGCCTTCTTCAGGTCTTAGCTTGCCTTCGGCAGTAACGGCACTTTCCAGTGCGCGGAGGGTGGTAGTGCCTACGGAGCATATATGCCTTTTTTCTGCCATAGCAGTGTTGACCATTCGCACTGTGTAGTCGTCCACTTTATAATATTCGGCATCCATTTTGTGTTTAGAGAGGTCTTCTACTTCAATTTGCCTGAATGTGCCCAATCCGGTGTGCAAGGTAACTTCTGCAAAGCGAACGCCCTCAATTTCCAATCTTTTTATTAACTCACGGCTAAAGTGCATACCTGCGGTTGGTGCTGCTACTGCGCCTTCGTATTTGGCATATACGGTTTGGTAGCGTTCGCGGTCTCGCTCTTCGGGTTTGCGCTTAATGTATTTAGGGAGTGGTGTTTCGCCTAATACGTCAAGCTGGTCTCTAAATTCTTTTTCTGTGCCGTCAAATATAAACCTAATGGTGCGCCCGCGAGAGGTGGTATTGTCCACTACTTCGGCTACCAATTCGTCTTTATCGCCAAAGTAAAGTTTGTTGCCTACCCTTATTTTGCGTGCTGGGTCAACGATTACGTCCCACAAAAAATGGGCTTTGTTGAGTTCTCTCAGCAAAAAGACCTCAATTTTAGCACCTGTTTTTTCTTTTTTGCCATAAAGCCTTGCGGGAAACACTTTGGTGTTGTTGACAACCATAAGGTCTTTATCGTTAAAGTATTGTAGTATATCCTTAAAGACTTTGTGTTCAATTTTTCCGGTGGATTTGTGGACTACCATAAGGCGGCTTTCTTCGCGCTTGTCAGTAGGTTCTTGGGCAATAAGGTTGAGGGGTAATTCATATTTAAATTGCGATAACTTCATACTGCTTATGAATTTCAAAAGTTGGCAAAGATATACAATTATTTGTAATTATTAATGGTGAATGGTTAATCATTAATTGGGGGAGGGGTGAAATTGTCTGAATCAGGACGCTCAGGATTTTTGGTAATTGTTAATTATTAATTATTAATTGTTAATGTTGTTGTCTGAACTGTGATTTATGTAAAATGTAAAACACTTCAAAAAAATTAGCACGAGTGAAAAAACACTTGCGCTAATGGGGATATTTTTTATTTGTTTTAATAGTATGAAAAATTTATCATAAAAAAATGTAGGGGCTGAAAATTTTCAGCCCCTACGCTTGTCATGGTAATCCTTTAGCATTTTTAAGATTATTTGGAGGATTAAAAAAAAGCTATATCTTTGCAACGCATTGGTTTTTGTATGGGAATACAAAATTAAAAGGGAATCAGGTGTAAATCCTGAACATTGCCCGATGCTGTGAGCTTCACTAAGGTTTTGCATATCACGCGCCACTGTTGCTGAACGGGAAGGCTTTTGCAAAATGAAGCAAGTCAGAAGACCTGCCATGCACTTATACTTAATTCTAAACTTTCGGGACGAAAAGTGAAGATAATTGCCGTTATGCTTGCGATAAGTAGGTTTGTGTGCTAATTAGCTTTGTAATTTATCCGTAGTTTATTTAATAGCTTTTTAGAGATAAATTTTTTATATTATGCGCAGTTTACTACTTTTTGCACTTTTGCTTATAGGCATGGCAAGTGTTCAAGCCCAAACCACTATTATTGATTTTGAAAGCCTTACGCTACCCGGTAGCGATACTGCTTACATCAACTATGTATCTATACCGGGTTCAGATGTAGGCTTTACGTTATCAAACGTTCATTTTCCTTGTGTATTTGACACGGGCTGGGGAGGGTCGCGTTTTTGGAGTAGTGGCTTTGCTTATTCCAACCGTACTGATACCAACGGCTACCCCAACCTTTATTCTTCTATTACTCATTCGGGCTATGGAGGCTCTTCTAAATATTTGGTGGCTTGGAATGTAGATAATTATATTAAAGTGGCACAAGGGCTTAGTACTACTGATAATATTAGCTTTTATATTACTAACAGCACCTACGCCTATAAAAGCATGAAATATGGTGACGCATTTGCCAAAAAATTTGGCGGTGCAAGTGGTACCGACCCCGATTGGTTTAAGCTGACCATTCGCGGTTATCTTCGCAATATGCCTACAAGAGATAGCGTAGAAGTTTATTTGGCAGACTATCGGTCTTCTATTTCAGATACTATCTTAAAATCATGGCAATGGGTGAATCTTGCTATTTTAGGTGCTCCGGATAGTATCACTTTTCATTTATCTTCTTCAGACACGAGCGGGATTTATATAAATACTCCTGCATTCTTTTGTATGGATAACTTTAAGTATGACGCCCACGGAGATGCCGTAGCTTCTGTTTATAACAGCCGCGTAGCTAAAACATATCCTAATCCAACTACTGAAAGTTTGACCGTAGAATTGCTGAATGATAGCCGTGTTCAAAATATGACTATCAGCAATATGATGGGCATAGTGGTGAAAACACTACCGGTAACGCAGACCACCACCACTATTGACATAAGTAGCCTACCGGTTGGTAATTACCTACTGCAACTGTATGATAATAAGCTAATAGGTAGCCAAAAGTTTGAAAAACGATAAATGAAGGTACGTTTAGGTTTACTGCTGTTATGGCTGTGTTGCGGTGTTTGTGTGCGGGCACAGTATGCGCCGCAGGTGGGTATAGCCGGTAGCACAGCACTGCCCGCCACCAGTCCTTTGTTTACGCAATGGGCAAGAGGTTGTACTCTGGAAAGGGGTTATAAGTTTTTGGATAGCCTAAGCATGGGCTATGTGTCCACGGGGGATAGTAGCTTGGCGTTGGGCATGGCAGATAGGAATGTGGTTAGCCTTGGGGATAGTGGTATAGCGGTGCTTACGTTTCCGGGCTACATCTATGACGGAGCAGGGGCTGACTTTGCGGTGTTTGAAAACGGCTTTGCTAATCCTACGAATGACTCGCAGGCGTTTTTAGAATTGGCGTTTGTGGAGGTTAGCTCCGATAGCACAAATTTTTATCGCTTTCCGGCACATAGTAATACCCCGCTTACCACGCAAATACCCGGCGCGGGTGTGTATATGTATGCCGACAAAATACACAACCTTGCCGGCAAATACATAGCCCAATTTGGTACACCGTTTGACCTTGCCGACCTTAGCAGCATACCGACCTTAGACGTTAACCATATAGTAAAGGTCAGGCTAATAGATGTGGTAGGCGATATACGGCAGCATATATGCCGCGATAGTGGGGGCACAACGATTAACGACCCCTACCCTACGCCCTTTGCGGGTGGTG